>JAAZJV010000078.1 GCA_012800135.1 Clostridiaceae bacterium
AGGGCGCGGCCGCTTGAATTTTGTTTCGAATGGTGTGAAACATCATGCCGGATGTAAATCCAAGTACCAAGGGGAGAGCGATCGATACGGCCATCGAAAACCCCGGTTTTGTACCAAAAATGCTGCCTATCGCCGTTCCTGTCAGAATTGACGACAGTGACGTCGCCAACATGATCAGTAACGTCAAGCCGAGGTGAGAATCAAGTCCAACGGTTAAAAAACGCAAGAAGAAGAAAAAAAGCACCATCGTCACCATAGTGACGAATAATACCGGCATAAAGCTTGCAAAGAAGCGACGACGCTTCGAACGCGGCGATATTGTCGTTCGAAGTCCGTATGATGAATGGTTGGCCTCTACCTTTTGCACGGCGGTTATGCCGGCGTTCACGGGGAAGAATGCGATGTACGCGATCATGGCGTAATAGTAAATGTTGCTTGAACTGAGGCTTTGTTCCCTAGTGGACACGTCGATCTTTTTTGTCTTATCAAACTCGAGAAGCTTCACAATGTCGGGAATATCGGATGGCGCAATTCGACCCTCCTGTACTGCAAGTGCGATGTTATCGACGTTGGCGCGACTTTGTTCATAGGCGTTGAGCACGGCGTTTAGAATCATGGAATTGTCGTAGCCGGCGATTTTATCGACGGCTTCAAAGGAGGTGATGTCGCTTCCCGTAAAGACCGTGGCATACGTTGTTCCCTTTTTTAGCCATTCCAGCGCCGTTTCGGCGTCCGTTTTCTTGTATAAGATGAGCGGCTTAGCACCGTCCGGTGCGACGAAGCCTTCATCTGTGACGATGGCTTCTTCAGCAGACACATGGCCTAGAAAGTCATCGAATGTGAAAAAATCAGAGGTCTGTGATGTCTCATTTGATGTTGTTTGCTGTTCGACGATGGCGACATTGACAACCGGAAGTTCTAATTTCTTATCGTTGAGCGAATGCAACGCCATCGTGTAAATCAATATGAAGGCGAAAGGGAAGATCAGGTTCCAAATAAAGTTTTCTTTATTTCGGAAATAGATGCGAAAGTGGTAACGTATGGCGCTAAGCATGATCACGTAGCTCCTTGCCGGTAATCTCAAGGAAAACGTCGTTCAATGTCGGTTTCTTTGAGTTCACGCTAAGCGGCTCGACATTATGTTTTGCAAGAATCTGAAGAATGGTCAGAAGGTAGGATTCACCTTGTACGACGCGCAAAGTCAGCTCACGGTTGTCTTTATAGTCGACGTGAAGAATTCGCGGGTCTTTCTCAAAATGTTCCAACACTTCGCCCGGCAGTTGGTAACATTCAAATTGATGCGTCTCGCCGATAGAGGAATTCTCGATAATATCTTCGCTAGTGCCCTCGCGCAGTACTTTGCCGTGATCTAGAATAGCCAAGCGATTGCAGATCATCTCCACTTCTTCCATATAGTGCGTCGTGTAAACAATAGTCGAGCCTTCGTCACGCAATTCGCGGATTCCTTCGAGGATCCTGTTCCTTGACTGAGGATCGACGGCGACAGTGGGCTCGTCGAGGAAAATAAGGCGCGGTTTATGCGCGATGCCGCAGGCGAGATTCAGACGGCGCTGAAGACCGCCGGAAAGCTTTTTCGGTCGCATTTTTCGGAAGTCGCCGAGTTGGACGAAATCAATGGCTTCTTCAACCAGCTTTTTGCGTTTGGTGCGATCGCTGACATAAAGACTGCAGAAATAATCGATATTCTCGTACACGTTCAGTTCGTTGTAGCAAGCGATCTGTTGCGGTACGAGTCCGATGTTTTGCTTGATTTCGTATGCGGATGGACTCATCTTTTTCCCGAAAATATAGATTTCGCCGTGCTCGTAATTGAGAAGGGATAAGCAGCAATTGATCAGAGTTGTTTTGCCGCTGCCGTTCGGCCCAAGCAAACCGAAGATATCGCCTTTGTTGATAGTGAGATTAAGTTGGTTGACGGCGACCAGTTTCTTATAACTCTTGACAAGATCAATCACTCGAACTTCTTCTTGAGTTGATTTAGACACATCTGCTCCTTTTAACTTTATAAGGTATTTGAAAGGTATTTGACGTTCGGGAGTGTAACGCACAATCCTTACCCATTATCAGGCAAAGCATGTATAGTTTGTGTAAAGAGAGGTAAAATTTGACAAAATAGCGATCGCACAATTTCAAGATTTAAGCACGGTAACGATTGACACTAAACGGAAACACGGTGCCCGTTATGATAAAAACGTTGATGGATTCGCGAAAGCTCATCTGTTTAAGTAGGTGTATCTTATTGACGCGCGTCAACACAATATGATTGAAACAATATAAAAAGGGAGAATTAACATGCCAATCGAATTGACAAAAGAGTCCTTTAAGGAAAAAGTACTGGATAGCGACAAACCGGCGTTAGTAGATTTCTGGGCGGTGTGGTGCGGTCCGTGTAAAATGATGGCTCCCGTCTTGGACGAGCTTGCAGAAGAATATGAAGGCAAAGCCGTCATCGCCAAAGTGAATGTTGACGAGGAGCGCGAACTGGCGCAAGAATACCGTGTCTTCAGTATCCCGACGCTTTTTATCTTTAAAAACGGCAAGGTTGTTGACCAGCTCGTCGGCGCACGTCCTTACGATGAAGTAGCCAGAAAACTCGAAAAATACATTGACTGATAACTGATAAAAG
>JAAZJV010000079.1 GCA_012800135.1 Clostridiaceae bacterium
CTCTGCATGTGCGCATGCTCGACAAGCTGTCCGCGGACGGCGGCATCGTCGCCGATCGTGTCATACAATTTCGTGAGAAACTCAAGTTCCGGCACATCTTCACTGGTATCCACCGTCACTTGAAAAAGCGCCATGCCTTCTTTATAAAAACCGTCGACAAGCTTCTGATTTGAAAGTGCAAGAGGTACGCCGATATCGACCTGATCATCGAGCCAAAGCACACTGTGCACATGTTCAAGCGACTGAAGCTCTTTCTTGTAATTCAGGGCGTCCGTCAGCGTATCGCAAGGTATGCCGACTTCAAGATTGGGAATGTTATCGGTATACTCATCCATTACCTTGTCGATCGCGATGGTCGATCGAGCGTCCTTCGGAAGATAAGACGCCAAATCGTAATTGATCTTGACCTTAGTAGCAAGATAACCACAAAGGATGGAAAGAACGGCAAAAGCGATAACAATGACGATGCGTCCTTTAACAATGAGGTTGGCCAATTTTTTCATCAATTTATTGAGCTCTTTCCACGGGTATACGATCCCAATGTTTTTTAAATATTCTTCTTCCGAGCTGATTCAAAAAGCACGTTTAGCTAGTGTTATCAGACATTCTACGTCATTATAGAGAAGTGTAATCACGATATGCAAATAACGAATAATCATCATTTGTCGTATAATTAACAAAAAGCGACAAAGTGTCGTGTTTGTGTTAAAATTGTCACACAAACTCACAAAAGTTCAGAATATTTTTCTCAGTGTTAGATCGCTTTTAGGTAAGTTAAGGACGCGCATACTGTCCTAAAGCATACATAAGACTGCTAGAATGAGACTGCAGGAAGTGAGAAAGAATGCAATATTAAGAAAGAAAAAAGGCCACACATGACGAACGACAACAAAGATGACCTTCTATACAATGCAAAAAACGGCGATGATTCGCTGACAAATGATAATCACACAACTCAGAAAAACAAAGGCGACCGACGAAGCCGACGTACGGCAATGGCACTTCAAAGAAGCCTCGTCGACCTTCTTTTAGAAAAATCGTTGGCGGATATCACCATCCAAGAATTGACGGATCGTGCCAACGTCAGTCGCACGACGTTCTATCTTCACTATCAAAACATCGGCGATCTGTTTCAGTCTATTGAGGATGAAGTTGTCGCGCAATATGAGGACATCATCAACCGAATTGTATCCGACGAATTCGATATTTTATACGTCGGAACCGATAAAAAGGGACAGAAATGGCTTCCCACACTCATTGAAGCATTCCAATTTTTCTATGACAATCCGAAATTCTGCTCCGTCCTTTTACGGAATCCTGAAAGTCGTTTTTTTCAGCGAACGGTCGAGCGCGGACATGACGCTGTTTTAGAGCGTATGGAGGAACTGCGTCCGGATCTGACGCGTGTTGAACTCGAATATTTTTATATTTTTGTCGTCAACGGAATCCGCGGCATCGTTCAGGAGTGGATGCTCCTTGGCTATAAGGAAACACCGAACGATATAACGAGCATCGTATCCCAGTTCGTCCTCAATCACTTGGATATACTCTCTGAAGATCATTAATGCTGTGCTTTAAATGATTAAATAGTAATTTGATAGAAAGGATGTCATGAACGCAATGGACAATTCTAATAAACAGAACGACTGGCAAGATGAAGACGCAATCCGAAAGGCTCTGCAGAGCGCGTGCGAGGAACTGATCGCTGAAGCCGTCTTCTCAAGGGAAGGCGATTTTTTTGTTCTCGGATGCAGCACGAGTGAAATTCTTGGCATCCGAATCGGTCAAGGCTCAAGCATGGCGACAGGTGAATTGGTCATCGATACACTACTTTCTGTCATACGAGAACACGGATTTCATCTCGCTGTTCAGTGCTGTGAACACTTGAACCGCGCACTCGTGATAGAACGCGACATCATGCTTCGCGACCGTCTCGAAGAGGTGAACGCCGTCCCCGCACTCCACGCCGGCGGTGCCTGCGCGTTGGCCGCCTACAACCGCTTCCAAGACCCTGTCCTCGTCGAACACTTAGAAGCCACCATGGGACTTGACATAGGAGACACGTCCATCGGTATGCATATCCGTTTTGTCCAGCGCCCGCTCCGCCTTAAAGTAAAAACAATCGGTCAAGCCCATCTCACCGCTTTGATGTATCGCCCGAAACTAATCGGCGGCGATCGAGCAAAACATTTTTAGACCTAATTTTTCAAGAAAACATACGCGTCGATTTTTGGCGCGATCAAGATAACACTTTCAGGAGTTTATATGAGTAAATATCAGAAATCGGACAAATCACAACGCGAAACAATGGAAGACGACCTAGCCCCGCGTGCCGTGCTTCGACCGAAACAGTCGCATGACAGCCCCCCTAAAAAGAAGAACAGCAAAAGTCACCGTGCTCCGGCGTTGCGCGTGATACCGCTCGGCGGTTTGCGCGAAATCGGCAAAAATATGACCGTCTTTGAATACGGGAATGATCTCATCATCATCGACTGCGGCATCGCCTTTCCTGATGACAACATGCCTGGCGTGGACACGATCATACCTGATTTCACATACCTTCGCGAGAATAAAGAAAAGATCCGCGGTTTAGTTATTACCCACGGCCACGAGGATCATATAGGAGCGATTCCTTGGTTTCTCCAAGAGTTTGACGTCCCCGTTTACGCGACACCGTTAACAATGAAATTAATCGAGTTAAAGCTTGACGATTTCCGCCCAAAAGTGAAAAGCAATAAGCTTCAAGTCGTACGCGCCGGCGAGTCGCTGACGATCGGCCACTTCACCTTTGATTTTATTCACGTCAATCACTCTATCGCGGACGCCGTCTCCATTGCAATCCATACACCGGTCGGCACCATCTTTTACACCGGAGACTTCAAAATTGACTACACGCCGACTTCCGGTGTGCCTCCCGCCGATCTTGGAAAAATCGCCGCTCTCGGCAACGAGGGCATATTGGCATTGATCTCTGAAAGCACCAACGTCGAGGAGCCGGGAACGAGTCTTTCAGAACTTGATGTCGGTAAAACGTTTGAAGACATTTTCCACCGAGTGAAGGGTCGTGTCATCGTGGCGACGTTTTCGTCCAATGTCTTTCGTCTGCAGCAAGTCATATCCACTGCGGAGCGCTTCGGTCGCAAAGTCCTAATACTCGGAAGAAGCATACAAAATGTTTTTGAAGCCGCCAACAAACTTGATTATTTGACGTATCAACCTAATACGATCATTCAAGTGAATGAACTAGATCAGTACCCGCCTGAGAAAATCGTCATTCTCGCAACCGGAAGTCAGGGAGAACCGATGTCGGCGCTGACGCGCCTTGCATTCTCCGAACATAAGTTGACCGAGATCATTCCGGGCGATACAGTCATTCTGTCGTCCAGCATGATCCCCGGCAACGAGGCCGCCATTTACAATGTCATCAACGAGCTCTTCATGCGCGGAGCCAATGTCATCTATAAAACACTTTCTGC
>JAAZJV010000080.1 GCA_012800135.1 Clostridiaceae bacterium
ACATTTTCTCCGGGTTCTTCCGATGTGCCTTTTCCTATGTCAGCTCCGAGAGCAGACGGAATATCACTGCCGGAGCCTAAAGCATTTAGATCATCAACTTCGCCATTAACTTCCGCACTCTCTTGCGGTGTTTCTGCAAGTGAATTTCCCGAAGATGCTGTCGTCATAGAAACGTCTTCAGGGTTTATTACATTATCCGGCTCCGGAGTATTGTCTGAGACAGCGAACTTCGCATTCGGCAAACTTTTTTCATCCGGTGAGGCAGGGGAGTCGTTCTCAGTAATGAACTCTCTTGTTTCAGTTGAAGAAGCATCTGCATCTCCTGCTAGCACCGGAGAATAAAGCTGCAACATTAATGCGATAAGCAACATTAATACAAGCAAAAATTGCTTTCTTTGTTTTTTCATTTGATTCCCCCTCTATTTAGTAAGACAATGTTGTGATTGGCGGATTTTCTACTCTGGCCACGGTGGCCACGGTTCGGGATTAATGTGATGAAGACAGAGTCGCAAGGGTGTGCCCGGATACCTGTGACGGCTGAGTATGTGGGTGGGTCAAGCACCGATTAATGACCCGGATTACCTGTCCTGCAGATCGTCTTCACGTTATTTGGTTATTTTCCTCCTTTGCCATTTCCACGAACTTTTGTAACCAGTTTTTCTTGATTTGAAAAGACCGATCACAAAAAGACCAATCACAATAAATTCTAAGGATTTTCCGTGTTAAATCCAGTCCCGAATTAACAAAGAGAGCTTGTTAAATCTGTACTTGACATCTTTGAAGCAATGTGATAACGAAAAATGCCGATCCGTGCTATAATAGGTGTCAAATGATCTAGTGGGGGGTTGAGCAGTTTTGGAAACGCCAATTCGAGTTGCCGTATGCGAAGACATGCCGGAAGATGCGACGCGCCTGCTTCGCTATATTTCCGAGAGCGGTATCCCCACAAATTGTCAGTATTTTTCTAGCTGTGAAGCGCTGATGGCGAATTTTGTTCCCGGGCGGTATGATCTTATTTTCCTAGATATTTATATGGGCAATGTTCAGCAGGGGATAGATGCGGCCGCCAAAATACGAGAAACCGATGCCATGGTAACGCTGGCTTTCACGACTAGCAGTGAGGAACACGCATTAGAAGGTTACCGCCTGAAGGCTATTGCCTACCTAGAGAAACCTTTGCACTCAACCGATGTTCGAGAGGTGTTAGAGCACGCTGTAAGCAGGCGAAAAAATGCCCCCGCTGTCCGGCTTCTTGTAGGAGGAAAAGATCAGGAAGTACCGTTACAAACCATTTTATATTTTGAGCATAAAGACCGCTCTGTATTTGTAAATACTCTTTCCGACGTAATACGGACGAGCCAAACAATGAGCCTAAAAGATATCCAGCCTCAACTGCCGGTCGGATTTATTCGCTGTCATCAAAGCTACATTGCCAATCTTCGTTACGTGAAGGAGCTGGATCGGGATTTGCGAATATTCCGTATGCAAAATGGTGATCCGGTATACATCCGACGTTCGTCTCTTGGCAAAGCGATTAGGGCATATGAGCGTCAGTTGTTTGCGACGGCTAGAGAAGGGATATATGAAAAAATATAGAAAATATACTTTTTTCTTACCTAGAATCCTGCTGATAGCTACAATCATACTACTCATTAAGATATCGTTGTCTTACCCTCTGAACATGGCAGAAAAAGGTACAACAACGGCAATTACTCATGTGAAGTACAGAACAGATGCGGGCGAAGCAGGGACACTTGAACTCCCGATAAAAAAACCAATGCCTGCACCGCGCACAGGGATCTCATTGACTGCAGAAATCGAAGCAGAACCGGGAGATGCCATTCTTGTTAAGTCGGTGTTTTCACCCATGAAGGTTTTTGTCAACGACGAGCTGGCATTAGAATATGGACAACCGGGCAGATATCCGACCTTCATGAATGATCCGCCCACATCCTCAATGTTTGTTTCGCTTCCCTCAAAGGGTGGGAAGCTTTCTCTTCGCATATATTATGAGTCTCCCACACAAAGAAGCAAAATTTCGCTACCTGTCATCTATTTGGGAACAACAGGCGCCCTGCTGGGGAAAATGTTTACGAAGGATGCCTTTGTTTTTATTTTTTCGATTGTGCTAATTCTTGCAGGTCTCTTCACGTTTGTCATTACCATCGGCTACGTGGGGAGAATTCCTGCAAGCAATGTGTTTTTGAGGTTAGGATTGACTTCTACTCTGGCGGGGATGTGGGGTTTCGGAGAATGTGATCTGTCGGTGCTTCTTTTTCCATATCCGGTACTGCTGTACGCCATGAGTTATCTCGGACTCTTTCTTCTTGTCTTTTCGGTGCTGCGCTTCGGGCTGCTGGTTATTCAGCCGAAAAACAGGCTTCCTATGCTGATTTTGCTGTGGTTTCACGGTGTCTCTATTTCCAGTGCCGTCGTATTGCAACTTTTAGGTCAAGTAGACTTCACAAGAAGCCTGTATTGGTTTCAATTAATTATTACGCTAAGCTTTGTAGTTGCTGTGGCATTCCTTCTTTGGGAATGGCTGAAGAATCAAAATATGGTGGCGAAACGGTTCATCCCAAGCATCATTGTTCTGTTTGCTTTTACGATAGTAGGGTTGATCAATTACCACCTGAACTTCATCGATATCTTACCGGTTTTTTATGTAGGCATACTTGCTTTCATGATAACGCTCGGGTTTATCAGCGGCAGCTATGTACAGGACTCTATGAAAATCGCTGCAAAAAATGAACTTTTGGAACATCAAGTTCAAGAGATTAATCATCAGCTTGAGATCCAACGGATGCATTACCAAAGAATCGCAGATAACGAATCAATGATCAAAGCTCAGCGTCACGATCTGCGCCATCAGCTTACGGTTCTAAAAGTGCTGTACGGGCAGGACGATAAGGAAAAGTTTGAGCGCTATCTGGATATCCTTAATAATAAGTTGCCTTCGGAGAGAGAACCTCTCTTATGCGAAAACTATGCTGTCAGTGCTATTGCTTCCCACTACGCCCACATGGCAAGGCTAGCGGGAGCGGACGTTACGGTCAGCTTGATGGTTCCGCAAAAGCTCCCCGCTGAAGTAGAAAGCGATCTTTGCGTCATCGTCGGCAACCTCATGGAAAACGCCGCAGAAGCCTGCGCCCGAATGACCGGAGACGAGCGCTTTGTTCGCGTGAACAGCTTTCTTCAGTACGGTATTTTGACGATCGTTGTCGACAATAGTTTTGAGGGAAAACTGCGCAAAAAGGATGAAGGCGTTTACTTCTCTTCAAAACGAGACGAAGAAGGAATAGGTCTAACATCTGTCGCTACAGTAGCAAAAAAATACAACGGCAACGCACATTTTGAAGAAAAGGACGGCGTATTTCAAGCTTCGGCGTATGTTCGAATAGCGTAATCATGCTTTGATTGTCAATCGCTTTTGATTTCCTATGCGTCTATAACCACTGATGTGTCTAAACTTCCGAGTGCATCTCTTTCGATCCCAAAGGCCTGAATGATTTCGAGCACATCGACGATGAAGCTAAAAAGAAAGTACGCGCTGAATATCGGATTAAACTGGACGACCCTCGCCCCTCATAGTCCAGCTTACTTTGGCATTCAGCTACAAGGTAATTCGGGTCGGAAAGGAACACGCCAAACTTGACATTATTTGAACTCACATTTAACTTGTATATTTATAAATCAGAATAATTCATTCACATGGTTTCTATCCGCGCTAAAAAGAGGCATAATACTCTTAATGATTCATGAAATAGAAATCTAAAGCGACTGGGGATCGGTATGAAATTACACGGCACAATGCAAATTGAAGACAATCAGTTATACATCGGCGGTGTATCCGTCAAATCATTAGCTGAGGCGTATGGTACTCCGCTCTATGTTTTTGACGAAGAAAATTTGATCAACAGGGCGAAGTCTTTTTTACACTATTTTCAATCAGACAAGTTTTCAACCGTTATTAATTATGCAGCAAAAGCCTTTTCTAATTTATATATTTTTGGTCTCATAGGAGAATTGGGTTTATCTTTAGATGTTGTTAGCGAGGGAGAATTGTATACGGCCATAAAGGCGGGTATTGCACCGGAGAGAATCAATCTGCACGGCAATAATAAATTACCGAGAGAATTAGAGATGGCTTTGGATTATCGTGTAGCCACAATCACTATTGACCATCCGACGGAATTTTCCTTATTGTCCGCCCTTTGCCGAAAAAGACGACAAGAAATCGATGTCTTACTCCGTCTTAATCCTTGCATACCGGCAGCTACACATAAATATATTCAAACAGCTCAGAAAGATTCGAAATTCGGCATGAGCATCGCTGATTCCAAAACATATAACCTGATTCAGGAGATGAATGCAGATCCTTATCTTAATTTAAAGGGAGTACATGCCCATATCGGGTCACAAATACTGGATCGAGAGTTTTTCTTCGAAGAGGCTGAGGTAATGTTGTCATTTATTCACGATGTCAAGACAACGCTCAACATCTCCCTTTCTGAAGTGAATTTAGGCGGTGGATTCGGAGTTTACTACACGGCCAATGATAAATCCTTTGATTTGCCGCTATTTTTGACGGAATATATTAAAATTATTGAAAATCTCATCGATGAGTACGATTTGGATATTGATACGGTCAGCATTGAGCCGGGTCGCTCTTTGATTAACGACAGCGGCAACATCCTGTATACAGTCGGTTCCGTCAAATATCCTTTGCAAGGCAGACCCTATGTCTTTGTCGACGGAGGTATGACGGACAATATTCGTCCTGTCCTTTATGAAGCTTCATATGAGGCGGGATTGGCCAATCGTATGAATGATCTTCCTGATGACCTTTATCGCGTCGCGGGCAAATGCTGTGAATCCGGTGACGTCTTGATTCAGGAAGTATTTTTACCGAAGCCGAAGCCAGGAGATTTGTTGATCGTGCCGGCAGCCGGGGCCTATACTTATGCGATGAGTTCGAATTACAACCGCATACCGAAACCGGCCGTCGTCTTCGTCAACAACGGGAAATCTGCATTAGCTGTTAAGAGAGAGGATTATGAGGATCTGATAAGAAATGATCTATCCTACATGTCACTTTGAAGATAAATGAATACCGTTAAAATCTTATGTATCAGATGAGGAGTTGACTTATGTTATTTAAAGGATCAGGTGTTGCATTAGTCACACCCTTTGCAGAAAACGATGAGATCGATTTTGAAGGCGTCGATCGACTTGTTGATTTTCATTTGGCAAATAAAACAGATGCGATCATCGTCATGGGAACAACAGGCGAGGCGTCGACCACTTCCGATCCGGAACAGATTGA
>JAAZJV010000007.1 GCA_012800135.1 Clostridiaceae bacterium
CGGCGGATACCGTTCGCGAGGTGGATAACATTCCCGCAATACCTCCCATGAGGCCGCAGATGGCAAATGCCGACATTTTAATAAACTCTACATTAATACCTGAAACACGGGCAGCCTCGGCATTTCCGCCTACAGCATACATGCGCCGACCATAAACAGTGCTTTGTAAAATGAAACCCATGAGCAGCGCGATTACAATGTAATAAATGACAAGGTAAGGAATTTTCCCGAACAGCAGCCCACCCGCGATTTTTTCATAGGATTCGGAAACACCGAAAATGGGTCTGCCGCCCGACAGGATATAAGCAAGACCACGGACAATCGACTGGGTTCCCAATGTAACAACAAATGCAGGAACTTTCATATACGCAACGGCAACACCGTTGACTACACCCACCAAAAGACCGGCAAGAACCGAGCTAACGATCGGCAGGAAAAGACCTTCTTGTCCTCCGGTAGCCATGAGCGCCGCGATGATGCCGGCAAGGCCGACCGTCGATCCCACAGACATATCAAATCCGCCCACTAGAATTGCACATGCCATGCCGGTCGCTAAAATACCATTTATCGCCGTCTGTTTGAAAATATTAATGATGTTGCCGACGCGCGAAAACATGGGAGACAGGAGGCTCAATACAATAAACATGCCGATCAATACAAATAGCATGACGAGCGCTTGAAGGTTTGATCTCCCTTTTCTAGCTTGGTTTTGACCCATTTCATTCATAGACATCATGGACTTTCTCCTGACCTCGTTATCAGTGATAAACCGCACCGAATTGCATATCCATTATTTTTTGTTGTTCAAACTCGTTCCGGTTGAGAACACCCATCACCTTGCCCCCTGATAGCACCATAATTCTGTCACTCATGCCGAGCACTTCAGGCATTTCAGACGAAATAAGAATGATGGTTTTCCCTTGTTTAACCAATTCCCCCATGAGCAGATAGATATCTCGCTTTGCACCGACATCTATGCCCCTTGTCGGCTCATCCATAATAATTATATCGGGGTCGGCCAACAGCCATTTTGCAATCACAACTTTTTGTTGGTTGCCGCCGGAAAGATCTTTTACCTGAGTCTCACAGGTATCCGTTTTAATACCGAGACGATCGATGTATAAATCACTGGCTTCTGTTTCTTTTTTCTTGTTAATCCGCATATGCTCTACAAATTGCCTGACCGTTACGAGCGTGATGTTTTCGCGAAGTGGCGCGATAAGATTTAATCCGGTGACTTTGCGATCCTCCGTCACAAACGCCATTTTGTTTTTTAAAGCAGTTCGTGGTGATAAAATCGATATCGGTTCGCCGTGAATTTTGATCTGTCCCGACGAAGGCGTACGCAATCCGAATATTGTCTCCATCAACTCGCTTCTTCCCGCGCCGACGAGACCTGCGACACCAAGAATTTCACCTCTTCTAGCCTTGAAACTGATATCTGAAAGAACATTGGTAACAGACAAATTCTCTACTTCAAAAACAACCTCGCCGATATCAACATCCTCTTTCGGATAGATTTCGCCGATCTCACGACCAACCATTAACGAAATGAGGTGATCTCTGCTCGTTTCAGAAATCTCTTCCGTCGCAATGTACTCGCCATTTCTCAATACGGTAACGCGATTGCATATCCGGAACAATTCTTCAATTTTATGCGTGATGTAGATGACGGAAATGCCTTTTTCCGTCATCTGACGAATAATAAGAAAAAGCGCGTCGATTTCTCTTTCCGTAAGAGAAGCCGTTGGCTCGTCCATGATCATCACTTTCGCATTCCATGAAAGCGCTTTAGCAATTTCAACCTGTTGCATTTGGGCAATACTTAGACCACGCATAGTCTGTTTTGTCGGAACTGAAAGGCCTACACGCTCAATGATCTCGAGCGCTTGCTGTTGCATCTCCTTGTACTGTACGAGGCCGTACTTTGTAATTTCTTTACCGAGAAAAACGTTTTCTGCGATGCTTAGATCCAAAACAGGATTAAGTTCCTGATGAATCATTGAAATTCCTAGTTCCAGCGCTTGTTTGGGTGAATTAATATCAATCTCTTCTCCGTCGAGGAGCAGCGTTCCGGAATCTTTGCTGTAAATTCCCATAAGAATTTTCATCAATGTCGATTTCCCAGCGCCGTTTTCACCTAAGATACCGTGAACTTCGCCTTGACGAACAGTAAAATTAACGTCTCTAAGAACGACATTCCCGGAAAAGGATTTCCAGATATTTTTCATTTCAAGAACGGTCTTGTGCATGTTCTCTCACCAATCCGCATTCGTCCAAATCGACAGATCATCCTGATAGGCAATCGTCATAAAACTAATGAATACTTATAAATATCATATATTTCCTGTTGACACTCGCTTTTTTTGCGGTAATCTTCGCGTGTCCAGAGAAGTATACTTTATCGCATTTGTCCGTAGTTAATCAAATATTCCGCTCAGACACTTTATTTTTATTATCTGCAAATCAATGAATACTTGTTGAACACTTCTTTCGTAAGAATCATTCATTGTCGTCGTTTATAGCTTCTCAAATACGCCGATCGGACGCAGTTCATGAACTGACTTCCACCCTTCACTTAACGGTTCTTTCAAGAAAGGCTCCATCTCTTCCGGCGTCCTGAAAGTGATTTTGTCGACGGGCGGAAGTTTTCCGGGAGGATATTTTTCAAAAATTTCGTCGTGTACGAGCGTCAAATATTTCAAAATCGCCGCAATGGGTCGTTTTGCTTTTTCCGGAGTAGCCAATTTGGGATTACCGACAACACCTTCAGGTGTTCCTTTTCTCTCAATTGCCTGGTGTCCCTGCCCTTCACTCCATGTGTGCGGACATCCGTAAGCATCGATCGAATTATCATAATGTCCTTCGAAAAGATACGATTCCGGCCAGGCTTCCACGGCACCGCTCATATCAATCATGTCAGGAAACAATAATTGCGCGACCGCTGTTTCAGCCTCGTCGGCATGGACAAAGGGCGTATCAAAGCTATGTTCATGTTCGTTTTCAGGCGTGAAAAATTCTCTGACAGCTCGATGCCATTCAACGGCCATCACGATCGCAGGCAATTGAAAGCGCTTAAAAAACTCTTGAACGGCTGACTCAATCATCCATTTGTGTCCGTGATTATTGACAAGTATCATCTTTCGATACCCATCATCCCAAAGACCGAGCATTGTATAAATGAGCGTTTCTTTTACGACTTCTTCAGGCATGATGATGGTTCCGGGCATGCCGACATGATGATAAGGATGACCGCCATAATTTAAGGACGGGAAGGTAAGTGAGCATTCTCTTCCCTGATTTTTTGTGTAGCGCCTTATACCTTCAAGAATCTGCGTTACCATAAAAGTATCAAGCCCAGTGTTGGCATGTAACCCATGATGCTCCGTACATCCAATCGGAATAAACACGATGTCGTTTTTTCTTCTCTTTTCGATCTGAGCTTTGCGTGGAGTTGTCTGAATATAAGATCCGGCTTTCCCTAACTCGGACGGCGCAGGGATGCCGTACATCTTTAGGATCTGATCGATTTCATCATCACTGCTGTCCCATAGTTTTTTCTTTAGCTCACCTACTTTCGTTCCCTTTTCGAAACTGATGCGCGGATGGCTTGTGGTATACCATTGTTTACCTTTGAAATTCTCGGTCATTGTAATGCTTATCTCCTGTTATTATCTTTTCTACCTGAGTAGAATTCACCATATTTGTCGTCAACGACATACGCAATTCTAATTTCTTGTTCTCTTCGTGCAAAACGACACAGATAAATCGTGACGAAGACATTTTGAAATCCGATTGTTTATTACATAAAGCAGGTACTATCTAAAAATAGTAAATAATTTCTCTGCAGCATATTCAACGATATGTTCTGCAGATGGGTCATTCAGCACTTCAAGAGAGACATAGCCTGCATAATTGATTTTTTCGAGCTGTTCTTTCAGGACATGAAAGTCAATGTGACCCTCGCCGGGTAAACGACGATTACTGTCCGCAATATGAACATGGCTGATCCTGCCCGATAGCATAGTAATTGTGCTGACCATATCAGGATCTTCGATATTCGAATGAAACGTATCGAATAGAACGCCCACATTTTCAGGACTTCCGATGTCCTCAATACATTGGATGACAGCACTCGATTTGTTTAAGTGAAGGCATTCATACCGATTAATCGGCTCCAGATTTAAGACCACGGATTGCTTGTGCGCATAGTTTGCTACCTCGTAAAGGGAACGGCAGAGGAGCGCGTATTCATCCTCAAAAGATAAACGCCCGCCCTTGCCCCTTATGAGTCCAATCGTTACGTGAGGTCTTCCTAACTCAACTGAAAAATCAATATCTTCTTTCAGGCGTTCTACCGTATGCACGCGGACGTCTCGTGAAGGAGACATTAAAGACAGATCCTCCAACCCCGCAGCCTGTCCTGTCGACAGTGTGGAAACGGCTAGATCTAATTGAAGCAAAAGGTTTTGTATTTCGTCAGTTGGTAATAGTTTGGGGTCAGATAAGATGATCTCTACTGCATCAAAGCCGGAAGATTTAATCCAAGACATACCCTCTTTCCAGCGTTTGGCCGGAAAAGGGGAGAAAACGCTGTCATATTGTACAGTTAGTGATGCGCTACATTTCATGGTAACTACACTCAATTACGCTGCGGATACTGCATGATGCTGATTCATCATTGTTCCGTATACCGTATACGGTATTTTTTCAATTATGAATATAAAAAAAGTGTCTGTCAACTATAATTTTGATAAAAGTACTAACGCAAGCTTTGCGTACACTCACTGCGTTTCAGAGAAACTATTCTTTTATTCGTATGGGATATTGTAACGAGTTGCGCGTTCATAATTTCACTTCCGACGAGTATCACACATTTCGAGTTGTGCAAATTGACTGTTTTTGATCTCTCTATTAGACTAAAAAAGCATCGGTGGTTTATTCGTTCGATGCCATCCAACATTATTCTGTCCTGCCTGAGGCACATAAACTGAAACCGACGCCACAAGATCCTCATAACAAAGTGTCATCGTGGCATTGTCATTGTTTAATGGAGAATGAACTGATGGTTATCAAGGTAAATGCGTTAAATCAGCAAGTTTATGCCATTTTGAAGAACAAAATCTTAAAAAAGGAAATTCTTCCCGGAACGCGTCTAATCGATTCACAGCTTGCAAAGGAATTCGGTATCAGCAGAACTCCACTGCGTGATGCTATCCGAAAGCTCGTAGAGAACGGGTTGGTGGTGCCTGGCAAAAACGGTAAGGGTTACTACGTGTATAAACCGTCCGCTAAAGATATCAATGAAATTTTTGAGATGCGGTTGATATTAGATATCGCAGCCGCTACCAAGCTCATCAATACCATCATACCCGAGCAACCCGATATTCTTGATAAAATCGCTCAGTTTGATGAGGATGACCCTAAGTCAGATGATTCCTTTGTCCTAAACGATGAAGATTTCCATAATGCGCTCATTAAGTTTTGCAATAACAGCCGGATGACGGAAATATATGCAGACCTTCAGGCTCAAACACGTGCTTTCAGAAGTGTAACATCACAAGATCAAACAAGAATCGACAAAGCAAAGAAATACCATAAAAAAATCATTGACGGTTTTTGTTCAAGACAATTAGGTGAAACCATCGATGCAATCAAAAAACACGTTGAATTTAGCCGTCTTGACGCTCTTTCAGATTATTCCGATCAAGAGGACATATAATGAATATTTACGAATAGGCAGCATCTCTTTTTTAACCATTCCGTGTCTGTTTCTCGTGTCTTTGAAACCTCTTTTTGATATTTCTGTAGTACTTGTTAATGATAAAATTAAACAAAAACTCATCTTTTCTCGCTTTTAAAGACCTTTAAGCTCTCACAATATCGCTCAAACATCTTCGCCTCGAATAATTTCATAGACTAGCGGAAATTTTTCCGGAGGCGTTGAGCCGATTTGGACGGCGCTTAATACTCTGTTGATTGAGTCTTGTTCATTCGTATCGTCGTTGATATAGAGCGTACAAAGCGGCGTATCTTTTGAAACACTATCCCCTACGCGCACATTCATCACGATACCGACGGCAGGATCGATAGGATCTTCTTTCCTCTCTCTGCCAGCACCTAATACCTGTGCCGCTTTGCCAAGTTCTTCCGTGTCCATCGCTTGAACAATACCGGTCTTACCTGCATAGACGGGAACCTTCTTCCGAGTTTTACAAAGCTCATCAATTCGATCCGGATCGCAATATCGTTCATCACCGCCCATGGCTTTGACCATCGATTTAAACTTCGCATGACCCGCCCCGCTGACAACAGCCTCCTGTAATCGGGCAGTGGCTTCCTCATTATTTTGAGCCAGATCGGAAAGCATCAGCATTTCCGCGCCGAGCGTCAAACACAGTCTGTAGAGCGGGTCTACGGGAGAAATACGATTCGAAAGCAGCTCGATGGCCTCGCGCACTTCCAATGCATTGCCAATAGCCATACCCAAAGGCTGATTCATGTCCGTTACGACCGCTGTAACACTTCTATCGAGATGCTTTCCAAGAGCTACCATTAATCTTGCAAGATCGACGGCTTCCTCCGTGGTTCGCATAAACGCGCCATTTCCCGTTTTAACATCGAGAACGATCGCATCAGAACCTGCCGCAAGTTTCTTCGACATGATGCTCGATGCAATGAGCGGAATGCTTCTGACCGTTCCTGTTACATCGCGCAAGGCATAAATGAGCTTATCAGCAGGCACGAGATTGCCGCTTTGACCGATTACGGCCACGCCTATATCGTTGACGATACGCCGGAACTGTTCCGGACTTTGCTCAACATTGAGTCCCGGAAAGGACTCCAGCTTATCTATCGTTCCGCCGGTAAAAGACAGCCCTCTTCCTGACATCTTTGCTACAACGCCGCCACACGCCGCGACGAGCGGCGCCACTACGAGTGTTGTCGTATCACCTACGCCGCCGGTGGAGTGTTTATCCACCTTTACTCCATCTATTTCCGACAGGTCAACAACATCACCGGAATACATCATGGCATACGTCAAATCAGCCGTTTCACGGTCGTCCATTCCGTTTATCCTTATAGCCATCAACAGTGCCGCCATCTGTTCGTCAGGAATCCGACCACTTGTGTACCCCTCCACAACGAAGCGGATCTCTTCTGTTGTAAGCGGTAATTTCTCAACCTTCTTGTCAATACAATCGATGATTCTCATAATGCGACGCTCCTCATCTGTTTTCATACCGTCTGGTAAGTTAATGGTATCACGTCTTCCAAGATTCATCTGTAGTAGAGACCTAACGGAACGGGACTAACGCTTGTGTTTCCTTTTCCCTTTTCTTCGAAGGATGATAACGCCGCCGAGACTTGTTAGTGCACTAAAGCCAAGGAGATGCGGAATGAATGTACTGGGCGTCTTTTCACCGGTTTTTATGACAACAGGCAGGAGAAGGAAGGCCTCGTTTTCAATCAAGAGGGATACGTTTTCTGATGTCGCTTCGACAATTAACTCGTGCAGTGTATCGTCCGGGATATATCCTTCGGGCGCTGTCGTTTCCTGACAGTGGTAGTTGCCTGCAGGAATTTTTTCGATTGTTATTTGTCCATCTTCATTCGTTACAAGTGAAGTGATTTTTCCTTCAATATCGTAGATATAGACACCATCGCTTAATGTGAATGATAATGGAACCTGCTCTTTACCATATGCCGTCCAATAAATGGAAAACTCCGCACCCGAAAGGGGATTCTTTGTTTCAGCGTCTTGTTTAAGGATGTTGGCACGAATCCGATCGTTATACATCGACACGTTCTGCTCCTTTTTTACTCCTTCGACGTTAAAACGGATCTCATCCGAAAGAACATAGCCTTCAGGTGCTTTAATTTCGCGGAGAATGTACGTCTCTCCTACTGTTAGATCACGAAGAAGATAGGGTGCGTTGTCAGATGTCCACTCGTCGATAAGATCCCCGGTTGCTTCATGGATTACTTGAAGATGAGCGCCGGAAAGCGGTTCTTCGGTCAATGCGTCTTTTTTGATGACGGGCAAGCTAACTTTAATCTTCTCATTTTGAACATTGAGTATCTCCGTCTTACCGTGCTCTGTGATCGAAACGGTATAAGTATCCCCTTTTAACTGATAAGGTGACGGCACATACGTCTCTTC
>JAAZJV010000081.1 GCA_012800135.1 Clostridiaceae bacterium
GAACGGAACGGTTTAAACAGTTTTAAAGAATAGGCTTTGAAATAGCCGGAACGTGGAGGTTTCCCATGAAAAACAACATCAAATTCTTGAGCATGCTGGCTGAGCATTTTCCGACAGCGAAAGCGGCTCGTGCCGAAATCATCCGTCTCCGCGCCCTCAACGAACTTCCCAAGGGCACGGAGTATTTTTTCTCAGACTTACACGGCGAAGATACCGGATTTATTCACATTTTGCGAAGTGCATCAGGCAATATCCGAGTTAAAATATCAGAGCTCTTTACCTACGAGCTGACGCAAAATGAGCAGAACCAACTCGCCAATCTGATCTACGACCCTAAACGTGTTCTGTCGATCCTGAAATCATCAGGCCGCATTGAGCCGGACTGGTTGGCCATTACGATTTACCGTCTGATCGCTCTTGTCAGCCACATCAGCGCTAAATACTCGTGGAGCGCTATTTCTTCAAAAATACCCGAGCAATATACAGATATCATCACCGAATTGCTTTTTGCCTTCCGAGATGAGAATAAAAAGTCATACGTCAACGATATGATTCGCTTCGTCATTGAGGAAGATGCAGCCTTCACCTTTATTGAATCACTCTGCGTCATGGTACAGGATATCTGCGTCAACACACTCCATATTCTGGGCGACATTTTTGACAGGGGACCCGGACCGCATCGCATCATGGAAGAGCTTATGCGCTTCTCGGACGTTGACGTCCAGTGGGGCAACCACGACATCGTTTGGATGGGCGCCGCCGCCGGAAATGAACCTTGTATGGCCATCGTTGTCCGCATCGGCATCGCCTACAATTCCTTCGATTTCATGGAGGACGGATACGGGATCAATCTGCGACCTCTTTCGTCGTTCGCAGCGGAAGTGTATGGCGATGATCCATGCGAGCGTTTCAAAGTACACCACTACGATCTGCCGAAAGCAGCTTTGATTGATGACGACCAGGCCGCCCGTATGCACAAAGCCATATCGATCATTCAGTTCAAGCTGGAAGGCCAAATGCTTGAGCGCCATCCCGAATGGAATATGGCTCAGCGGAACGTTCTTAAAAACGTGGATTTCAAAACAGGCGAATACATTGTCGGAGATATACGCTATCCGTTACTCGATACGAACTTCCCAACCATCGATCCGGACGATCCGCTACGTCTCACAAAGGATGAGGAAGATGTCATGTACAACATCGCCGTCTCATTCAAGCACAGTGAGCCGCTCCACCGTCACGTCCGCTTCCTCTACGAGAAGGGAAGCACCTACAAAATCGTCAACCGCAACTTGCTTTTCCACGGCTGCATCCCGCTGACCAAAGAAGGGGAACTGCGATCGGTTGCAGTCGATGGAAAATCCTATAAGGGACGCGCGCTTTTGGACATCCTAAACGTTAAGATTAGAGAGGCCTATTTTCAAGGCCGCTTGGCGGATCACACTTCAGACGCCGCAGACAAGTTGTGGTATCTCTGGTGCGGTTCGGAATCCCCCATGTTCGGAAAAAGCCAGATGTCAACATTTGAAAATTTCTTCGTAGAAGATA
>JAAZJV010000082.1 GCA_012800135.1 Clostridiaceae bacterium
CCAAGCCCCCGTTCAAGCCGATCCTGCGCCTGCCACATCCTCTGGTAAATTCCTTCGCCTTTGACAAGATCCGTAAAGCGCCCCTCCTCCACCAACCTTCCTTCGTCTAAGACGTAAATGTTCTTAGCATTCTTGCCGGCATACAGTCGATGAGACACAAGTATGACGATTTTCTCCTTGGCCATCTCCTCGATCACCTGCAAAATGACGGCTTCACTTTCAGCATCGATGTTAGAACTGGCCTCGTCCAAGACATAAACCTTGGCATCGTGCAATATGGCTCTTGCAAGAACGAGGCGCTGTTTTTGTCCGCCGGACAAATTGCTGCCGCCCGATTTTATGAGAAGGTCAAGTCCGCCCCTCGGTTCAACTTCGTCATACAGTTGAACCGTCTTCAAGGCTTCAATTAACTCTTGATCCGTCGCCGTGCTTTTTCCCATGAGCAAATTGTCTCGAATTGTTTTCTCGAAAATATGGGCATCATGAGCTATGCGGATCATGTTTTCCGTGATCGATTGTTTTTTATACTGTATGTAGGCGTGTTCACCACAGAAAATGGCCTCTTCGCCACCGTTAAGCTGCCCTGTTAAAAGACGTACGAGAGTCGTCTTTCCGGAACCTGAGGCGCCGACGACCGATGTATAACCGTTCGATGTGAATTCAGCGTTCACGCGATCTAACACCTTGCGATCGCTTCTAGGATAGGAAAAGTCAAGCTCCTTTACGGTAATACCGCCTGAAATATTCTCAACCTCTTTTTTATGGGCGTCATCTTGCTCAGGTAAGTCAAAGAAATCAATTAATTGCTTTCCTGCCGCGACACCCGTCATAGCGACATGGAAACTCGATATGAGCGTCACCATCGGGCTAAAAGCCTCCATCGCCATAAACGCCAAAACAATGATCGATCGGAGGCTTTGGACGGTAAAAGGAGTATGCGAAAGGCCAAGGGCTATAAGCGCGACACTGCCGCCATAGGCGATCCATTCTATAACGGTGATCGAATTGAGCTGCATCTTAAGAATCTTCATCGTTTCGGTGCGAAAAATCTCTGATTTTTCATGTATCTCTTCCGCTCTTTTTTCATCTGCCGAAAAAATCTTTAGCGTCGTCATTCCTTGCAAACTGTCTAGGAACAATTGGCCTACGTCCTGATAACTTCGCCAGTATTCCTTTTGTTTACGGCTAACTCTCTCCAAAATGGCTTTCAATATCAGAGGTACGACGGGGGCAAGAACAAGGAACAAAAGACCGGTCTGTCGATTTACGGAGATCAAAACAGCGAATGTGACGGCACTCATGCCGAAGCTTCCGAAAAACTGAGGCAAAAAGCGTCCGTAATAATTCTCCAGTTGCTCAATCGTATCCGATCCCATATTCATCATGTTCGATGTCGAGGTGTAATTCAGATACGCCGGCCCCACACGCATGACTTTGGCAATCATTTCCATTCTGAGATTTGTCTTGACTGCACCTGTTATTTTCGTTTGATAGCGTGTGACCAAATAAAGACTGCCCGATCTCAAGGCCGCACCTAGGAAGAACAGCGGAATATTCGCGCTTAAACAACCTGCAGCAGAAGAGAACAGCCCTTGAATGATCCCGCCGATCGAGAAGGATATAAAGGAACTGCCGACGACCTTGAGCATCATCAGCATAACGCTGACGATAATGTATTTTTTGGCATGGCCTATGTACCGAAAAAGCAATTTATCGAGCATGTCTGTCTTAATCCTTTTTTCTGTCGTTAAAAAGGCAAACCTGCGAAGTAAGAAGGTCGTATCAGCTATTCAACAGAGCCATAATGATTGAATCGCGTATTCCGGTTGCTCAACAAATTCATTAAAAGCCGTCTAAGGATACAAATTCTCGCAAGTTAGGTAACACTAACTTGTAGATTAACAAAATATATTTCGTTTGGCAAATAAAACGATCGTGTGCAAGATTTCGACGACTTAATTATTCTTTAAGCCGCATCACAAGAGAATTTACTAGAATAAGCAAGTAGAACGCTACGGATAGACGACCGTTTCACCGACGAAGACATCTCTTGAAAAGAGAGTGTTGATTGGGAAATCACGGTGTACAGCGTCATTTTTAACGCCGTACTCAACCATACCTGCGTCTAGAGGAATGTAGATAGCCTCTTTGATAAGCCAGTGCGTCATGTCTTCCATATACGGCAGAATGTCCTGATTAAATGTGGAGGCAAATGCCTGTTCTTTTTCAAAAAAGGAAGCAATGTTAAGTTCACCCTGACCGATGGAATTATTTTCTATTAAAGAGGGAATAGAGCGCAGACGCTCCAGTGCGCCGAGCGGTGTTTCGTCCACGTCAGACGGCATATAGATCAACTCGTAGTCGCCGCTATTCCATTTGTCCTGCCAGACATTGCGCGCGACCGGATTGAAAGCGATGACAATTCCATAGGACGAGCAGGTGGAAGCATAGTTTGTGCAAAGAGTGATCGCTGTCAAATCATCTGAAGGATACGTTAGTGAAAGCGGTGCTATTGATTCATCATTAAAGAGTAACTTGCCGCTCTCTTGATCACGTGTGAGTTTAGCTTCCTCCATAAGCTTTTCCACCGCCTCTTCCGAAAAAGGAACGAGTAAATCCTTAAGCGCATGCTGATCTAACCGGTCGACCGTGCCGGGAAGCGCAAAAACGCAGGCAGGCGAATATCGCTGCTCTTTTGTGTGATAAACAGTATGCTCTACTTCGGCTCTTCCAAACAAAGCCAGCAACTGTCGAAAAGCGCGATTCCTATACCATGGACGGCTTTTTGTGTTGATGGCAATACCGGCTATTCGCTCGCCGGCATATACAGGCGACAGCAAAGCCTCCTTCTGTTGAATCGCAAGCGGTGATTCAGCACATAGCTCCTCCAGGGTCTCTCCTTGAAGATCAAAATCAATGACTCCGCATGCTAGGGCTCGTGCAGACAACTCCTTTTGCGCATATTTCAAAAGGACAAGGAAAGACGGAGTATTTTCAGGCACATCGTTCTTTTTGAATAAAGAAAATGTCATCGAATACGCATCGCTTCCAACGTAAGACCACACGCCCGTCCCGTTGACAGGAACGACCGCAAGCGCGCGTACCGCATCTAAAGTCAAGTGTTCGCCGACGACAGGCTGCCATGTGTGACGCGGCAAAATCAAAAGATGAGTCAATACCTCCATAAGCCGATGTGCCCCGTCAGGAATGTCGCCGTAAAGGACGATGTCCATATTGAGAGAATCAGGCACACGAATATCGCTAATACATTTTGAAAGCTCTTGACCTAGTGACGTCTGAAGCTGGAGATGGAGATTGATTGTATACATGACGTCCTGACATGATAAGGCATAGCCATCATGCCATATCGCGTCCGGTTTTAGCGCAATAGAGACACTTCCCTTTTTTACAGTATAGCGTTCTGCAAGTACGCCCTGATAATCCGTTTTCTTGGGATTGAAGCGGAAAAGCGTTTCGTACACAGGCTGATAAAAACCTGTCGGATCGACTGGAAACCGCGCCCCCTCTTCTGCGAACGGATTAAGGTTCAGTGACTCGTTTCCCGTAAATGCCATGACATAGCACTCCTCGCGCGATGCAGGATATCCTCGATGGACTTCAGGCGAGGGCTTCAGCACATCGGTATCATTCGTTTCCGGATCCGACTCTTTCGTCGGAAAAGTTTCATTTGATTGCTCCGGCTCAGATGGAGAAACGTCGTTATTTGTTGTAGGACGACATGCTGCTAAAAACATTAATGATGCACAGAGTATGAAACAAAACGCGTATCGTAACGTAGATTTGATTTTAAAGAAGAAGGATTTGCGGCGCATAACTTTCTCCTGATAGACATTCATTTCGCTTTATTTTATCATGACCAGTATGCAGGAGAAACCAAATCTAAAAAACAGCGCATTAAGCACATGGAAAGAAGCACTAAAACGCGCCATTTTCTTCCTCTTTGGCGTGATCTTGGCGTTTCCGTTTTGCTTGATCGTGCTTTACGTAGTCATTTCGATCCGGAGCAATCGCTCCATCTTACCGATCCAAGAGCTTTCCCGTAAGGTGGACTGCATCATCGTGCCCGGCGCGCAGGTCATCGATAACGTACGTCCCTCGCTTTTGCTGCGCGACCGCTTGGACTCTGCGATCGTTTTGTATGAAGCGGGTGTATCGGATCGGATTCTCGTTTCAGGAGATCATCGCGTAGACAATTACAATGAGCCCGCCGTCATGTACGCGTATCTGATCGCGAACGGCATTCCTGACGAGGCGATTTTCATGGATCATTACGGGCTTGACACCTATGATACGATGCTGCGCGCCCGTGATGTTTTTCAGGTAAACACGGCAATTGTCACGACGCAACAGTACCACTTGCAACGCGCCCTTTATATCGGCGAAAAGATTGGACTTAAATGTGAAGGCTATGCGACCGTCAAACGTTACTCCGCACGAATGGTCATGCATGTGTTGCGTGAAATGGGTGCAAGGGTAAAAGCCTTCTACGAAACAAACACTAACGCGCCCGCAACGCACATGAGTCCTGTTCGCCCGATCACCGGAGACGGACGCTCGACACGGGACAAATGGGGTGAATAATAAAATTTTTCATTGCCCGAAAAAATGAAAATACTGCCGCTACGTGCTGCCATAGATACCGTATCGCGAGATACTATCTGAATTCAATAAGCTTTTTTCACTCAAAAAAATAAGTCAATAATGCGGCTGTGAATATGCTGCATAAAATAGCGACTTAATTAGCTATGGCAACGCGAACAGCACGGACATTTGCGACTAAGACATTGATTGAGGTGAAACGTTCGACACCTTCACTTACGGCAGCCTGCGCTTCAGCGAGGACTGTGCGCGCGCTGGCGCCGTAGTAAATGGCAAGATCAATATCGAGAATGACTCCGTAAGGCTCCTTTTTTATTTTGGTTTCCACAACATCGTTGATACCCGCTATTTGAAGCACAAGAAGCCGGATGAGATCTTTCATCGCCTGATCCGTCATTGCGTAGTGACCTAACGTCGAGAACGTCGGACGTACTACCGTATGCTCATCGCCGTAAGGTGTCTGACCGGAGGAAGATCCAAATACGTTTCCGAAACCGAGCCTTTGCCACCATTTAGCGAGCGGTTCAGCCAGATAGCCGGAAAACTCATGTTTTATCTCCATGCTGGGCACGGGAATCGTGTGCATCCCTTCGCTCATACGCGTATTGCGGGCAAGGTTGCGTTCCTCTTCCGTGGTCACATCTTCAATACGTATCTTAATTGAAGGCGGTGTAAGCCAAAGATTCTGACAGATCCGAAGCAACATGGCATCAGACGTGCCTAGAATCATTAAGGCGCTAGGCAGATGTTCCACAAGTGCGCGGCGCATGTTCTCAGCGCGCACCGGATCCAGAAACATCGCCTGACGAACAGAGTCCATCTTCGTTTCGGCACGCTTCGCAGATGTTCCGGTAATAATGGAGCTTCCTCGGATGAGCAATCCGTCGTCAATGATGTATTCGATACGGTACTCTCGTGCGACTTGTATCGCACGAGTCGATTTTCCACTTCCGCTTGCCCCGACGAAAGAAATAACGGCAATGCGCGATAATAATTCACGGATTTCATTTTGAGTTTTCTCTTCGTAGGCCGTTGCGCGCTCATTCATCTGTGTGATGACCGCGTCGGCAAATCGCCCGAACGGGTTGAAAAAAGGCTCCGGAGATTCATGGGGGGAAGAGGTTTTTTCCTCACGCGGAACAGCAGACGCCGGCTTTTTACGAAGTGCGCTAAAAAGTCGTTTCAACCATCCTGCCACGATTAAACTCTCCTTAAACTACGACGACATGACATCCTGGTTTCACTATGCATTAACGATGCTGGCTTTACGCATCGTCCTGTTCCCAATTATGATAAACATCCTGTACATCGTCATTTTCCTCAAGGGCGTCGATGAGCTTCGTCATGTTGGTCTGGTCGATCTCTTCTTCCAAGCGAACCCATGTAATAGGAACGCGTTCAATTCCGTGCTCCGCAAAGACATATTGATCCTTTTTAAGTGTATTGAAGACATCATGATACGACTCGGGCGACATGGTGATTTCGATCGCCTCGCCGTCAATCACGACGACATCTTCCGCGCCGGCATCGACAGCGTCCATGAATACGCGATCGTCATCGGTATCTTCGTCACGTTCCATTATGAGCACCCCCTTCAGCTCAAATTGAAATGCAACACAGCCATCGGTTCCCAGATTGCCTCCATATCGGTCGAAAAGATGACGTACATCTCCGGCGGTGCGGTGGCGGTTATCGGTCAAAGTGCGCACCATTACGGCGACACCGCTTGGTCCATACCCTTCGTAGAACACTTCTTCAAAATGATCATCATTGCCGACGCCAGCTGCACGCTCAATCGATCTGTTGATGCTGTCATTTGGCATATTAAACGATTTTGCGCGCTCAATCGCGTCGCGCAACGTCGAGTTGATGTTGGGATCAGGACCGCCCGTTTTCACTGCCATTTGCAATTCGCGACCGAGTTTCGAGAAAATCTTCCCACGCTTGTCATCGGCCGCGCCTTTTCTGCGCTTAATATTGCTCCACTTCGAATGTCCTGCCATACCTTGCCCCCTAGCTGTTCACCGACCACACGGCGTTCTTTTAAAATCTGACATGTTTTTGGCCAAAGAAAAATAGTTCGCAGCGCGCATGACGGCTTCGATTCCGGACTTGATGCTTTCAGCCGCCACGACAACAGTTCGCCGCGCGCTTAACGATTTCAGATATTCTTTTGTTTATTATATAACGATCTTCAACATGTTTTCTTAAAAAACAGCGATTAACCGGTAGAAAAAGCAATCGGGCGCTTGAATAGAGCCAATCAAACGCCGATCTTATGACGAAAATATTCCAAGATGACAAGAGTTCTCGGATTCCTGTCATCCGCATATTGCCGGGGTCATATTATTGATTTTCTAACGAATTGTAACTGAAGGCAAGATCGCGATTAAATCTAACGCCTAAAGAGGATCGGAATCGTACGAAATAATCTTGTCCTCCAGCCAGACACTTCCGGCAGGTGCCATGGTCGCGGCACCGGACGATAAATCCATAATGCGCTGATGAAGCTGCTCGACATCTTGATCCGTCGCGCCGACAAGCCAGCTAACCGTCGCACCGAAATCGGGATCGCGCTGCTCATATCCAAAGCGTTCAAGCTGACCGGTAATCCGGTTATAAGTTGCGTAATCTGCTTCCACGCGGAACATCGGACATAAGACATATTGCACCGGTTGAGCGGCACGCACGGCCTCAAGCGCCGTCGAGCCGTAAGCGCGAGTAAGTCCGCTCGCGCCGAGCAGAATGCCTCCGAAATAGCGAACGACCACAACGCCGCCGCGGTCTATATTTTCTGAAAGCAGAGCGCTCAAAACCGGCAAGCCTCCCGTACCGGTAGGCTCGCCATCGTCTGAGTGACGCTGTAACTTTACAGGATGGTTCGTGCGCCATGCGTACACATAGTGTCGGGCGCCGGGATAATCGTTTTTAACATCCTCCAACATGCACCTTGCATCGTCTTCGGTCACAATTGGTCGGCAAATGCCTATGAAGCGCGACCGCCGGAGTGTCTGCTCCCAAATGCCGGTTTCGCGAACGGTCGTCAGCCGGTCATCCGGCATTAGCGATCTCCTGTTTTCGGATGAATCACCTCAATGCCGTTCATCCACGGCGCCAAAACCTCCGGCACTCGGATCGAACCGTCTTCTTGCTGAAACTGCTCTGCTATGGCGGGCATAACACGGGATGTCGCCAAACCCGATCCGTTCAGCGTATGCAGGAATTCTGTTTTCCCCGTCGATTCACGGCGGAAGCGAATATTGCCGCGACGCGCTTGGTAATCGCTCGCGGTAGATACAGAGCTGACTTCCTTATAAATCTGCATACTGGGAATCCATACTTCAACATCGTACGTTTTCTGCATCGATGCCGAACAATCTCCGGCTGCAAGACGCGATACTCTATATGACAGACCGAGCTTCTGAACGAGTTTCGCCGCCTTGCCGACCATCTCTTCAAAAGCGGCCGGCGCGTCCTCTGCGCGCGTGAACTGGAACATCTCGACTTTATTAAACTGGTGACCGCGGATCATGCCGCGTTCTTCGGCACGATAGGATCCCGCCTCTTTTCGGTAGCAGGGTGTATACGCGAAATATTTTTTCGGAAGTTCCGCTTCACTTAGAATTTCATCTGCGTGCACGCTGACAAGTGCCGTCTCCGACGTCGGCAACAGGAACTGGAACGCATCGGAATCGCCGCGCAATTGAAAGACATC
>JAAZJV010000083.1 GCA_012800135.1 Clostridiaceae bacterium
AAGGAAATGAAAATCCTCCGTTTTCGCTAGATCATACGTATCATAGGAATATTTTAATAAAGTTGCAAGCGCTTTGGCGACGGAGAATAACTGTAGCAAAAGAAAGTTAGAATTGAAAAAATACGTTCTGTTAACTAGAGCTCTGAGTTGAGAAATTTGTTTTACAGCTACAAAGAAAAAATAGAAATGGAGTTCATTATAACCGCGGCAATGAGAGGTCAGTTTCGAGAAGTTTGTTTCGCAACTACAAAGAATGTTAGATCCGAGAAGTTCATTTACCGCGGCAACGAGAGGTCAGTGAAGAGAAATTGATTTTGCAATCATAAAGAACGTTAGATCCGAGGAGTTAACTTTGCCGCGGTGAAAAGATGTCTGAGTTGAGATGCTTATTCTGCAATTACAAAGAAATGTTAGAGCTGAAAGTATATCTTACAGCTCGATCCTCTGATCTTGCTGCTATACCTTCTAGTTGTAATTGAAACAAATTATTTACGTCTAAAACAAGTTTAGATTGTTTTTCAAATAGTCGAGATACTTTGCGTCAGTTCCGCTAAAAAATTGCGAGTCTTCCATTTGATAGGCGTGCCACAAATGATCAATAGCTTCATCATGCCGTCCTGTTTCCAATAGACACGCTCCAAGTCGCATCTGAAGGTAGGAGTTTGATTTTCCCTTACCGGATACATTCGAATAGGCCGATCGATAATACGGCAACGCTTCCTCGTATGCATTTGAACTGAAAAACACGTCGCCAAGAAAAATCTCGAGCCATACAGATTGCTCGAATTGGTTTTTTGGTTCCGGAATCGCGTTATAGGCACGACGCCAGATTTTTTCAGCGCGTTTTGCATCGCCATAGCTCTCAACCCGATTTCCTTTTGCTGTTTTTCGGATCACCTTCCTTGCCAAATCAGGTGAGAGCTTTCCATTCACTGTTTTACTCTTTCTGCGACCGTTGCGCAACCTCGCGAACAATGCCATAAGCCGTCATCACTCCTTTTTTGTATTGCGCTCATTGAATTAAAATATTCATAGATCGATCAAATTTATTATATCAAGTAACTGTCCTGCGTTGTCTGTAAACCGTTATAAAAAAGTAAAAATCCAGTAAACAAGACATCATGACGTGACAAAAAGAGCCTCGCTTTTTGCAGTCAAGTGAAAAATCAGCTTAAGAAGACCCAGTCAATAATGGAATCGATGAAGGGTGAGCACCTCAGCACCATTATCTGCTCTTGCTTAAACCTCCGCTTCTCCGGGTCAAAATTTCAACTTTGATAGAAAAATTTATCATTTGCCAACCTTCTCAGGACAATTTTTCAACATTTACAGCAATATAAGGTTTTAATCAAACGCGGCCTTAAAATACGAGAGATGAAGTCAATAAATCAATTATTTTAGTCAACCAGACTCCGTATTTGTCTCTCAAAACAGTTTTTCAATTTTTTGAGTGAAAGTGTCTTGATAAGGAAGCTCTGCCTTGGCAAAAAATCAGCTTTGATAAAAAAACTGCCTAAGAGGGTTGTCATCTTATCAGCATTTCAAAAAAAGTTGAAATTTTGTCTTGGCCTGAAAAGAGAAAAAGCAAGGATATGTTGTGGTGCTTGTGGAGTAGAATTATAGTTCCACAATATTTGATTGCTGAGGCATAATTGATTTAACAAATATATATTTTCGCAATGGGCGCTTTTGTCTAGCGTACTAGGTCTATCTAATTGCTGGCAGATCTCTAGACCGTGTCGCGTGAAGCGATCCGTCGCTTGTCATTCAGAGAGGAAAGCAAGATATGAAAATCTACGACCGAAATAAGCGATGGCTGGCCTATATATTGCCAGCTGTGTTGCTTATTGCTTGCGTACTCCTTTTTCTTCCTAAAAAAGACTCTGTTATTAAACCGGGTACTTGGCAAGGCGAGTTCGATTTTGATGAGGCTGTCGTCTACTTTCTTCTGACGGATCGTTTTTATAACGGAGATCCGACGAACGATGATCCGAATGGTGAAAACTATGACGTGTCACATCCGGAGACGTACCACGGAGGGGATTTGCAAGGAATTATCGATAAATTGGATTATATTCAGGCACTTGGGGTCAATACTATTTGGGTATCTCCGATTGTCGATAACATTAATTTCAATGTGCGACATGGAAAGGACGCGCAGTACGGATACCATGGGTATTGGGCGAAGGATTTTACGACGGTTGACGAACATATTGGAGATATTGAGACGCTCAAAATGCTTGTAGACGCTGTACACGATCGCGGCATGAAACTCATGGTGGATGTGGTGATCAATCACGCGGGTTACGGGATGAAAGAAACGGATCAAAACCCCGGGATTCCAAATTTTCCAACAAAAGAAGAGCAGGCGGTGTTCAGAGGAATGCTCCGCCTCAAGCCCGGTTCGGGCGCAATAGAAGGAGAGCTTGCCGGGCTGCCCGATTTTATTACGGAAGATCCGGATGTCCTCAATCAGGTGATTGATTGGCAGGTTGGGTGGATTGAGAAAGCGAAAACGTCGCAAGGCGGCACGATCGATTATTTTCGAGTTGATACGGTAAAACATGTGGGACTCGAGGAACTCAAGGCTTTCAAAGACGCCGCCACGCTTGTCAAACCGGATTTCAAGATGATCGGTGAATATTTTGACGGAGATATTGTCTCAAACGGAAAAGTACTCGAGCTCGGAGGCATGGATTCTGTGCTCGATTTTTCCTTTAAAAACACTGTGCGTGAGTATCTTCGCGGAGATTTTGAACAGTGTGAAAAAATCCTCCAAAATCGCAATCGAATGTTGACGCCGCAAAAAACAGTCGGGCAATTCCTGTCTTCGCACGATGAGGATGGCTTTTTGGCTGTGCGGCTTGGAGGGGACACAGGACTTTTTAAGGTCGCTGCGACCTTGCAAATCACGGCCAAGGGACAGCCTGTAATTTACTATGGTGAAGAAATCGGTCTTTCCGGGAAAACGGCACGGAATATGGATAAAGGCGAATTTTCAGAGAATCGTTACGACTTTGACTGGAAAAAAACGAAAAACAACCCGATACTTGAACACTATCGGGCATTGCTGGCCATACGACGTCAATATTCGGATCTGTTCAGCAAAGGGAATCGTGAAACTGTTTTTTTCGATGAAGAAGCAGGGATCAGCTTTTTCTCGCGCTCCTATGACGGAGAGAAGATCGTCATTGGCGTGAATATTGCGACTGAAGCGCGGGATCATGAGCTATCTCTTGGTCTTGACAAAGGCGTTAAAGTTGTCGATCTTTACAACGGGAAAAAATACAGCGCCGATGCAGAAGGAAAAATCCCTGTCACTATCCCCTCAAAAGATGACGGCGGCACGGTGATTTTGAAAATAGAAACGAAGACGAAATAACTTTCCTTATCCTCTCGCACTTGTACTAGTTTCTTTTGTGATGACAGAAAAAGATGAGACAGGAGAAGAGGACGCCTCCCATAATGTTGCCCAGCGTGACTGGAAGCATATTGTTTAACAGAAAACCGCGCGTTGTCAGCGTAGAAATATCCATGCCGGCCGATATTGCCAGATCCTGATAATACGGCTGGATTCTTAAGAAAAGTCCGGCAGAAATGTAGTACATATTGGCGACGCTTTGTTCGAAACCTGCAATAACGAAGAAGGCGACCGGGAAATACGCTCCAGCTGCGCGGCTGATTCCGTCCTTATTCATAAGAGCGCCCATCACGGCAATACAGACCAGAATGTTACAAAAAAAGCCGAGAATGATAGCCTTCGTAAAAGGAAGTGCCGTCTTGTATACAGCGGTATCCATAATGGCGAGGGCAAGATCATTATTTCCGAATTCGAAAAATATTCCTGCATATACATAGCCTGCCGCTAGGATAAGTGAGCCTGCGAAGTTTCCGAGATATACAAACAACCAGCTGCGGAGCATTTTGCCGACAGTGGTTTTGCCATTTAACACGGAGATGGTGATCAAGTTGTTGCCCGTAAATAGCTCGGCACCGGAATAAATAACCATAATCAGCCCAAAAGGAAAGAGCAGACCACCTGCGAGTCTTGCTGCAGAAACAGATTCTTGAGAATACGACGCGATGCCGTAGACGATGCCGGCCATCCCATTCAAAAAACCTGCAAGCATGCCAAGCGGGAAGAGCTTTCTGAAAGGTGAAGACGCCTTCTTTGCCCCCAGCTCTGTATAAAAATCAATAAACTCAGTTGCTGAAATCATATCTAGTCTCCCGGATTAGACCAATCCAACGTGCGAATAACAAACGAAGTTGGTTTGTTATTTTATTGCATATTCAACAAGCAATGTTATCAATATTTATCTGTACCCAACAATCTACTGTACCCATCAATCCA
>JAAZJV010000008.1 GCA_012800135.1 Clostridiaceae bacterium
AACGTACGATGCAGAACAGAAAATCAAGCGACTCATCCGGTGGTTCTCAGAAGATGAAGAACTTCTTTCGTACTATGCTGTTTGTAAAGAAGTGAATCCTGAACGCGTTATCTTTTGGCGGGATCCAGTCGAGCACCTTTCGCTCAAACCTTTAATCGCTGATCCTGACCGCACGTTTGACGGTGATGTGTTTCAGCCTGCGGCTGACAGAGATCTTGTCATGATTTCGGAATTGGAACGTGCGCTCGATGTGCTATACCAAAAAGATTACGTCTTAATTAATGAACGATCGCTCGTAAACGAAAAGGGGCAGTTGTGTCATGTACCGGTACCGGAAGGCAAAAAACCGCTTGTCTTGGTATTGGAAGATTTCTATTCGTCTGGACCGCGCACTGAAAGCGGCATTGCTCACCGGCTTGAGCTCAACGATGAGGGGCAGCTGATCGGTGTCGTACTCGATTTGGATGGCACAGAACGACGCGATCGATCCTTCACGGCGATCGGCGTCATCGAAGCGTTTGTTGAGCGGCATCCCGATTTTTCATTCAATGGGGCAAGAGGAACGATCGCTCTTGTCGGACAGTTCGGATTATTCGGTTATCCCATGGCACAGGTTCAGGATCTTGCGTGGCAATACAACGCTAAGAACCAAGGTTCAGAGGGTATTAAACCTGTTTCTTCAGATTATGAAGAAAACCGTAACGTCGTCACAGCCATTCTTGATGCGCTTCATCGAAAAAACTGGAATATTGCAAGCGGAAGCTACCATCGGATTTCCGTTCCTTTTTCTTCGGAGAAGGATCTCCTCGAGGATTTCATGATGTGGGAGCGCTGGATCAAACCGCACACTGGCGACGTGTGGGCATTTTATTATCCATTTGGAGAGCATGCCGAGCTGTATCCTAAAAGAACAGCCATTTTGAAAGAGCATGGCCTCATTCTTCAGTGCGGTTACGGACCGACGCCTTACTGGCATCAGAGTGACGGATATCTCTACGTATCCCGTGTGTTGCTTTCAGGATACAACTTGCGTCATGCGAAGGCGTCAGGTCTTGACCGGCTCATGAGCAGTAACGTTATCCTCGATACGGGGGCACGTCGTTGACAGGCTTGCTAACTCAATGAACGATGCTGATTACCATATTGGATGAGCATACAGTTCCAATGTTTTACAGCATGATTTTTGATTTGTCGTCCGGTTTTTTCTTAAAGAAAGTACGATAAAGAGCCGACACGGCGCGTGTTTTGTCGTGATCACGTACCATAAAAATTAGGCTTATTTCGAAATAGTCCAAGATAACCGTCTCGATGCTGATGCGTTCTTCAGCGAGGGCGCAGGTTGCTTTTGCCAGAACGTCGACATCATCGCGTATGCCTTCACCGACCATTATGATGATGGCAAGACCTCGTGTCACAATGACATCGCTAATACCGAGTTCATCTTCGAGACGTTCACGAATCCTTTGTTCTTTTTCAAGCGTCAGAGCATCATCGCGAACGATGATGCTCACGGAGTCTATTCCGGTGGGGACGTGATGGACGTTGATCGATTCATCTACGAAAAAACGAAGAATACGGTGCAGAATACCGATCTCCTGATTAATGAGGACTCGGCGAAGACTTAAGGCTACGAATTGATCCGACGCGGCGATGCCTGTAATGGCGCGCTCGATATGTGTGCGCTCCGGAATAATCTTCGTGCCGGGAGCGGAAGGATTGTTTGTGTTACGGATGTGAACGGGAATGCGCTGTTCGATTACGGGTTCAAGCGCTTCGGGATGCAAAATGGAAAAGCCCATATATGCCAGTTCGCGCATCTCTCGGTAACTAATTTCCAAGATGGGATCTGTTGGCTCAATAATCTCCGGATTGACCGCGAATACGCTGTCACGATCCGTCCAGTTTTCGTATAATTTTGCGCCGGTCGCTTTTGCCAAGACGGATCCGGTAATGTCAGAGCCGCCTCGTGAGAACAACACCGTATGCCCTTGCTCGTCAACGCCAAAAAAACCGGGAACGCACAGGATTTCTTCCGTCCACTTGAGATGTTCGAGAAGAAGATACGTTTGAGGTAGGATGGACATCTTGCTATCGGATGAGGAGACGAGGAGTCCCGCCTTTCTAGGATCTACCATGCGAGCCGGCGTGCCCATACTCTGAAGGTATGCAGTAGCGATTGTGGCTGATGCCATCTCTCCTGTTGCGATGAGGTCTGCGCGTGTCCAAGGTTTATTGATATCAACGTTTTGAGCGAATGTAATGATGTCGTCCTTCAATTGATCGGGCAATGTATCGGGAAGTGAAAGTCCTGTGCAGATCGAACGAATCTGCTCGTCAATCGCGTTTACGATGTCGGTGTCAACACGGCTCTCTTGTTCTTTAGTGTCGGCAAGGGCGATCAGTCGATCCGTCAGCTTTATGTCGCCCGGAACGGATAATCGTTTGCCCGGCGCGGAGACGACCATGATTTTTCTTTCGGGATTGGCACGCATAATAGAGCAGACTTTTTGAAATTGCGAGGCATTTGCAAGTGACGATCCTCCGAATTTGCTAACAATCACAGGGTTTGTCCTTTCTCTTTCAGAATTTTCCAATGGCGGTATCCGCCAAGCAGGATCAAGCATTTTTCGATGTGGCGTTTCAGACGAATCGGAATAATCTCATGCTTTGCGCGCTGTTTTGTCAGGATAATATTCATCCCAAGACGACGAGCGCATAGGACGTCTGTTAGGAGCTGATCGCCGACCATCAAGATCTCATGCGGTTGCCAATTGTTTTCCATGATGTAAGCTCGGATAATATCTGTCGAAGGTTTTTTCGCTTTAGGTATACATTCGGCAGGAACCGATGCGGCAAACGCGAGCGCACGCTCATGCTCGGCATTAGAGACGATAACGGGCGTAAATCCGGCTTCACGAATGTGAGCGACAAGTTGCTTCGTGTAGGTGTCGGCTTGGTAGGAGCCGTCGATGGCAAGCGTGTTGTCAAGGTCAAGAAACACTGCGCGTATTCCTTTGTCGCGAAATTTTCCATAAGGGATGACATCCGGCGAGGCAACGATCGCATCGGGAAAAAAGAAAGCGCGAACCCGTGCTCTACCTTTCAGGGTAGCGTTGTTATTTGAAAAATGGCTTGTTTTTGAAGACGCAGTCATTCTGCTATCGTCACTCATCGTTATCGTTCTTTCTGCGATTTTCACTCTTTTCCGTCTACTTTACCAGAAAAAGAACATGCTCGTTTAAAACGTGTTTAGGTTCGCCAAAAAAGTTCTGTTTTTCTGACTTGCCCATTGCATTGTTATGCCGTGATGCGATATAGATGTAAAAGTCCCATCTGATAAGCGGTGCCAAAATTTTGCATGACAACGTATCATGTGCCGGCTTTACTTGCGGCATTCGGCGCATTGTCATAATATACGAAGTACAAGTTTACTTATAATATAGTTTCATACTGAACACGGAGGTATGTATGATCAGTGCGGGCGATTTTCGAAATGGAACAACTTTTGTGATGGACGGACAACCTTGTCAAGTTGTCGAGTTTCAACACGTGAAACCGGGGAAAGGCTCAGCGTTTGTCCGCGTTAAATACAAAAATTTGGAGACGGGCAGTGTCGTTCAGACAACTTTTAACCCTTCCGACAAATATGAACCGGTGTCTCTCTCTCGTCGCGATATGGCGTATATCTTTAAAGACGAGAATCTGTATTATTTCATGGATCAGGAAACGTATGAGCAGATTCCCATCGGCTCCGACATGCTGGAGGAAGGCCTTCCATTCCTCAAAGAGGGGATGGTGGTGCGTGTGATGTTCTGGGAAGGGAAAATCCTTCAGGTCGAGTTGCCGAACATCGTTGAGCTAAAGATTACTGAATGTGAGCCGGCCGTCCGCGGTGACACGGCACAGAGCGCTACAAAAAATGCTGTTCTGGAAACAGGTACTGAGATTCGTGTGCCGCTCTTCATCAACCAAGGTGAAATCGTGCGCATTGACACACGGACAGGAGCCTATCTGGAGCGCGCCTGAGCATGGATCATCACGGCCGCACGTATTCGATCAAAGGTGAGCGCGCGATGTCGCAGGGTTTTATCGCGCAATACGCCGCCAAAGCCGCGGTTCACACGGAGGGGGTCTGTTCTTTGAATACGGGTATTGTGACGAGCATTAAAGAAGCGATCGGTCTCGAGCACGAAGGCCACGGCGTGCGTGTTGTTTTTAGGGGCGATGATTCGGACGATGTCATCATTACTGTATACATAGACGTACGTTTCGGCTATGTTATGCCGGAAGTGGCGTGGTCTGTACAAGAACGCGTTAAAAAGGACGTTGAACGCTATACCGGACTTAACGTCGACGCGGTCAATGTACACGTCATGCGCGTGCTGGAGGATAAGACAAAAGGTGAAAGCCGCGGTGCCGAAAAGGCCGTCGGCGATGTAATCGAGGAGGTGCGGCAGTGAACCGCTGGACACGATTTATACTCATTATTTTTTCCTTTATCCTTGCGGTGGTTTTTCTTCTGTCGCTTTCGATGATCGCGAGCAATCGAATCTTAGAAGGCATCGTGACGCTAATTGTGGACATTGTGCAAAGACAGCCTGCACGCACGATTGCGCTGGTGTTAGGAATCGTTGGACTTTTGATCACTGTGATTACGCTGGTCTTGACGATTCTTTCAGGACGTTTGCGTCGTACACGCGTTCGTGAGAACGAGATCGGTCAAATTGAAATCGGCGTCGAGGCGATAGAAAGCATTGCTCTTAACGCGGCAAAAGCGTCGCAATCCGGTGTGAAATCTTCCAGAGCTCGTGTTTCGCCGTATAAGGATGGGAAAATCTCGATTCTTCTTGTTATTCAGGTGTATCCCAATATCGAGATTCCTGTCATGATGGCGCGTGTGCAGGATCGCGTTAAAAAAGACATCGAAAAATATACCGGCATCGAGGTCGGTCAAGTGCGTGTCCGTGTGCATCGCGTCGAGGCGATTTCACCGCGTGTGGAGCGATAATTTTCATGGCATTTTTCGACAACAAGCCTCCGCGACAGGATGACCGTCCTAATCTCACACCGGGTGTAATTGGAGCCATCATCGGTTTTTGCTTCGCGTTGCTTTGGGTCATTTTCGGTATTTGGAAACTACTTTTTATATTGATTCTCGCTGCGCTTGGTTATTACATCGGTTATCGATTCTTTAGTGATCGGGAGTCTATACGCAAGTTGATCGATAAACTCTTTCCCCCCGGCAAATTCCGCTGAAAGGTGATCTGTTCATGAGCCGTCATCATGCGCGCAAACAAGCGTTGTCGCTTCTATATCAGCTGGCCATTCGTCCGGAGAGGGAGGAAGAGCAGCGTCAGCGATTCATCGAAGAGTATCCTATCGAACCTGAAGATGATGCGCTTTATTTTAATCGTCTGATCGATGGTGTTCTTGAACACCAAGAAGATATTCGATCGATTATCTCTAAATATCTTCGCGGTTGGACGCTCGATCGCCAAGAGATAATTGACGTAGCAATTTTGAGTATCGGCGTTTTTGAGCTTTTATTTGATGACGAAGTGCCGACGGAAATTGCTATCTCCGAGGCCGTCATCCTCGCGGACACTTACGGTACCGACCAGTCGCGCCCATTTGTCAACGCCGTGTTGGGCAATGTCGATCGTTTTGAGAAAAAGCGTGTCCCTCAAAATGGTGAGATCAAATCTGACAAGATGCATCAACAAAGTGAGGAAGCGCATGAGTGAGCCGCTTTCTGTTCTTGAGTTTAATACACGTATTAATCAGCTGTTTCGGTCTGACCCCAATCTTTCTCGTGTGGCGGTGCGCGGTGAGATATCAGGCTACAAGCGTTATCCTTCCGGCCATGCCTATTTCACGTTGAAAGATCAAGAGGCCGCCGTGTCCTGCGTATTGTTTCGAAGCCGAGCTCCTTTCGCGCCAGTGCGTATGACGGAAGGTATGAAGGTCGTCATTCAGGGAACACCCAACCTCTACGATAAAACAGGTCGCTTTCAGCTCGTTGCAGAGTCTATCCGTGAAGAGAGTGGCGTCGGCGATCTGTATCGTCAATTTATAGAGCTTAAAGATAAACTGGAGAAGGAAGGTCTATTTGCTCCTTCAAGAAAGAAGCCGATCCCTTTTATTCCAAAACGTGTGGTCGCGGTGACATCGTCTCAAGGTGCCGTCATTCGCGATATTATTCACGTTATCCAGCGTCGTTTTCCCGGCATGCGTCTGATTTTAGTCGAAACACCTGTTCAAGGAGCAGGCGCGGAACACTTGATTGCTTCTGCCATTGAAACGGCCAACCGTCTTCACTTAGGTGACGTGATCATTGTCGGGCGCGGAGGCGGATCTTTGGAAGACTTGCAGCCATTTAATGAAGAGATTACGGCACGTGCGATTGCCGCTTCATCTATTCCGGTCATTTCAGCCGTCGGCCATGAGACCGATTATACGATCGCGGATTTTGTCGCTGATATGCGCGCGCCTACGCCATCTGTCGCTGCCGAACTGGCGGTGCCGGTCAAATCGGAATTGCTTCAACGTGTGGACGAGCGAGCTGCGGCGCTTGAACAGGCGATGTTAAATCGGCTTCTTGCTGAAGAGCGACACGTTATGTCGCTTGCCAATCGACCGATATTGCAAAATCCTTGTGCTGTTGTCGATCGTCATGCGTTACGGCTGGACTATCTTTCGCGCGAACTTGGCCACGCATTTGAAAAGCGTTTTACGCGAGAACATCATGTGACGGAACGGTTATCCCGTCAACTTAAAGAAAGTATGCGACAATACATCAATAAGGTTTCCTATCAACATACGGCACTTCGCCGGGCTATAGAAGCGCTTTCGCCTTACGCAATTCTTTCCCGTGGATATGCTGTTCTAAGAAAGAAGGACGGGGACTGGGTGACACGTGCGGCAGGTTTACATACAAAAGATGCTGTTGAGGCGCTTTTCAGTGACGGATCAGTGGAGCTTGAGGTGACGCGAGCTCTCAATGAAGGAAGGTAGTCGCTTACTGATTGAGCAGCTCGATGGTGTGATCGGCTAGCTCGCCCTGAAGGAAGGCAGCCGCTTATGGAAAGGAAAAAATAATGGCGTCTGGAAAAGAATCATCTAATGATCGTGTTATAAACGAAAAAGAGGCACAATATACGTCGGGGCAGGCGGATTTTTCGTATGAAGAAGCTGTCAAACGACTTGAAGAGATCGTAATGCTGCTCGAACGAGGCGACACGCCGCTTGAGCAATCGATGACACTTTTTCGCGAGGGCATTGCTCTTGCGGATCGATGCGCAAAAATGCTTGAAGAAATGAAAGAAGAGTTGACGACATTGGTCGGAGAAGACGGCCGTGAAGTGCCGCTAAATATTATGGAGAACGCCTAATTGATGACATCCGACATGAAGTGTAAAATCGAAGGCGAACTTGTTGAGTTTGAACGCGCTCTGGCGCATTTTCTCACTCCAACGCACCGAAAGGACGATCCTGTTTGGCAGGCTGCGCGCTACAGCACGCTGTCCGGCGGCAAGCGAGTTCGCCCGCGCCTGCTGTTCATGACGTGCCGTCTTTTCAGCGACAATCTTCCGCAGGAGGCGATGGCTTTCGCGGCGGCGATTGAGATGATTCATACGTATTCTCTGATTCACGACGATTTGCCTGCCATGGATGACGATGATTTTCGACGCGGCCAACCGGCGTGCCACCGACAGTTTGGGGAGGCCACCGCGATTCTTGCCGGCGATCTTCTGTTAAATCGCGCTTTTGAGACGGCGTCCGCAAGTTGTGTAAAAAGCGGACGACTTGAGGCGGTATCGGCGCTTTGGTGGATGGCGACGATGGCCGGCGGAGAGGGGATGATTCTTGGTCAATCGCTCGATCTTGCCATGGATGGTCGTAGTCGCAAAGGGGAGATGAGAAGACAAATGTCTTCTGCTGCAGCGCCGGAAAAAGATGATATAACGTCCATCGAACTGGTGCGGGAAATGGTTGCTCTGAAAACGGGCTGTCTGATCCGTGCAGCCGTGGGCGCCGGCGCTCGCCTTTCCGGTGCCTCTAGTGATGACAGGGCACAGCTGGATCGTTTTGCTTCATCGCTCGGCCTTCTGTTCCAGATTCGCGACGATATTTTGGATGTCATTTCCGATCGTGAGATGCTCGGCAAAACGGTCGGCAAGGATGCTCGCGACCAAAAGAAAACGTATGTAACGGTTTTGGGCGAGGAACGAGCGCGACAGGCGCTCGCCGAGGCAGCGTGCGATGCGGAAAAAGCTCTAGACGCGCTTGAAACCAAAGGACATAAGACGGATGAACTCCGCGCCTATACGAGGGCGCTGACAAACCGGATAACTTAAAGTAACTCCGGGCTGAGATCAACTGTTTTTCGGCAAGACTTGCATAGAAGATGAACATTTGCCTTAAGCTTGCCATGATAAGAAAGGGTAACGACGAGTGCAGCAGGATACGCTTCTCTCATCATTAAAATCTGTAGACGATATTGCTACTTTATCGTACGACGATAAAGAGGTGTTGGCAGAAGATATTCGTCGCCAAATAATAGATACTGTTTCTAAAACGGGCGGACACTTGGCGCCCAATCTTGGCGTTGTCGAACTCACAATCGCGTTGCTTTCCGTTTTTGATGTACCAAAAGACTCGATCGTCTTTGACGTCGGTCATCAGTGCTACTCTTGGAAAATGCTTACAGGCCGTCTCAATGCGTTTTCAACGCTTCGACAGAAAGACGGTCTGTCCGGTTTTCCAAAACGTGAGGAGAGCCCGTACGACGCTTTCAACACCGGACATTCGAGCACATCGATCTCGGCTTGCGCCGGGATTGCCCGCGCGAAACGGCTGCGGGGGGATACGAGCCGCACTATCGCGCTGATCGGCGACGGCGCGATTGAAAACGGATTGGCATTAGAAGCGCTTTCGGATATCGGTGAGCACGAAGACAACGTGTTGGTCATCTTGAATGACAATCAGATGTGTATCGATCGCGCTGCGGGAGGTATAGCCAATCATCTGGATCATCTTCGAACCTCAACACGTTACTTGCGCATGAAACCGGTATGGGAGAGGAGACTCAATAAAATACCCCTTGTCGGTCACTCCGTCGTGCGTCAGCTAGCTCGCTTGAAACGGCGTTGGCGCACATTCCGTCGAGAAAGCAGTATTATTTTTGAACAGCTCGGTTTTCGTTATTACGGACCGGTGGACGGGCATGATTTGCGAGAGCTGGAACGTCATCTTCAGGCTCTTTGTCTGGTGCGCGGACCGGTGTTGCTTCACGTTATTACGCAAAAAGGAAAGGGTTACGCGCCGGCAGAAGAGTCCCCGGAAGACTACCATGGTGTTTCTGCCTTTGACAAGGAAGAAGGCGTAACGACCGAGCGCACTGAGGATGCGTTGAGTTTCTCAGAGGTGTTCGGGGATACGATGATGGACATTGCGGCAAAACGTCGTGATGTGGCTGTGATTGTTGCGGCGATGGCGCGAGGTACAGGTCTTTCGCTTTTTGCCGAGACGTATCCCGAACGATTCTGGGATGTCGGAATCGCAGAAGAACATGCTGTGACGATGGCTGCCGGCATGGCGTCGGCGGGCATACATCCGGTGGTCGCCCTATACAGTACATTCTTGCAACGCGCTTTTGATGAAATGCTGCACGACGTTTGTTTGCAAAATCTTCCTGTCATCTTTGCTGTCGATCGAGCGGGTCTTGTTGGGGGCGACGGAGCTACTCATCAAGGCCTTTATGATCTTGCATATGCACTTACGCTTCCGAACCTCACGGTCTTTGCGCCGTCCACTGCGCCTGACTTAAGAAAAACGCTTAAGTGGGCAGTCGAGCACGATGGACCTGTACTAATTCGGTATCCGAAAAGCGCCGCATCCTTGATTGATCTCTCACAGATAGCCGATGTGACTTGCGCACGAGGACAAACCATAGCTCTCAGACCCGAGGGCCGCAAAATGCTGCAGGATGACGCGACCGACGCGCTAGAAAAAGGGCATCTCATCGCTTCAACAACATTTGATATCTCAAGCGTATTGAAATCGTCGAACGACTGTCAAACCGATGTCAAGGCTGTTGATACAAAAGATGAATCGCTGTTTTTACTACGTCGTGTACTTTTAGGAAACGATCTTACCGTGGTTGCCTTGGGACCCTGTGTATTGGAAGCTCTGCAAGCGTGTCAACGACTCATGTCGGAAAAATCTGCTTATACAATTGAGTTGTTTTCTTGTGTCTCTGCGATGCCGTTTGATTACAAATCTGTGATACACTCTATACATAAAACAAACAAACTGCTGATTATCGAAGACAGCGTTGAACGAGGCGGATTTGGTTCAATGATCGCCGCGGAGCTTGCAAGACGCTGTCCCGGTTGTTTCGTTAATTATGCAGGAGTTACGCATCTTACTCGAGGCGCCGCGTCGCGTGAAGAGCTGATCGCCTTGGAAAAGCTTGACGCGACAAATTTGAAGAAACGTATGCGCCAGCTCATCGAGATGGCAAACGATGCCGAATCTTCGCTGTGCGCTTGGTCATGAAGGGAGCCGATAGTGCGAATCGCGCTTTATCCCAACCGTGTACGCGATCACGGTTATGAAATTACAAAACACCTTGCCCAACGCATAACTGAGTGTGGTGCTCAAGCGGTGCTTGAAGACGATATTGCGTTGGATATTTCGTGTAAAGTGCCCATAGAACGCGCTTCCTATTCGACCTGTGATGTGATGATTGTCCTAGGAGGTGACGGAACCTTTCTGTCGGCGGCACATCTTGTCAGCGCACGCAATGTTCCGAAAACGGGAATTAATCTGGGCAGTGTCGGTTTTCTTCTTGAAGCGGAGCCCAGTCAGATAGATGAAGTAGTCAAAAAGTTAGTTACCGGAGATTATCACATTGAGCCGCGTTCGTTGCTCGCCTCTTATCATGAAAGATTGGGCGGCACACCGCATGAAGTTGAGTACGCACTAAATGACGTTGTCCTCGCGCGAGGGAACATTGCAAAGACCATTACAATCGAGCTTTCTATCGATGGAGAAACGATCGATCATATTCCGGGTGACGGTGTTATCGTTGCGACGTCGACCGGCTCAACAGCATATTCACTTTCTGTCGGCGGTCCAATCCTCGATCCCTCATTAGATGTGATCCTTGTATCGACGATTTGTCCGCACACATTGCACGATCGATCGTTCGTGTTGAAAGCGGATTCCGAAATTCGGTTAGCGCTTATCTCAAAAGAAGCTGAAGCTTATCTTACGGTTGACGGGCGTGCATTCTATGCCGTCGAACAAGGGGATAGTATTAAGGTGCAAACCGCGCCGTATAAGTTGCCTATGATCAAGCTTTGGGAAGATGCTTTTTTCAAAAGTCTTCCTGATAAAATCCAGAAAAGAGGTGTGTCGCGATGAAGAAAACTTCTAAAAAACAACGTCAAGCACGAATTTTACGTATTGTAAATGAAGAGACGGTTGAGACGCAATCAGACCTTGTCGAAATGCTGCGAGAATCCGGCATGGACGTCACACAGGCGACGGTCTCAAGGGACATTAAGGAGTTAGGCATCGTCAAGGTTATGACGGGGAGAGGAACGCAAAAATACGTCACGCTCAGCCACAGCGGGGATGCCGCGTCAGGGCGTTTAAGGCGTGTTTTTGCTGAAGCAGTTACTTCCATCAAATGTGCCAATGCATTTGTCATCATCAAAACGCTGCCCGGATTGGCACAAGGTGCCGCGTCCGCGCTCGATTCGATGTATTTTGACGAGATTCTCGGCACGTTGGCGGGAGATGATACGATTTTTGTCGGTACGCCGGACAACACTTCTGCTAAGGCGCTTCGTCTGAAGCTTTTGACGTTGTCTAAAGCCGATGCGCCTGAAGAACATGTTGGGGAGGCTTGACCTGCTCATCCATGATTCAGCGCGTTGAAATTGATACTTTTGCATTAGCTGATCATCTGGGCATTGATTTTGGTCCTGGTTTTACGGTTCTTTCTGGAGAAACGGGCGCTGGAAAATCAATCCTCATTGATGCACTTGATTTCGCGTCGGGCGGTCGCGCCGATCGATCCATGATTCGATCAGGTGCCGATGAAGCATCCGTTTCGATCCTGTTTAAGGATGAAACAGCACAGGACGAGAGCAGTTCGAACGGAGAGCTTCTATTCGTTCGCTCATTTCGCACGAACGGACGCGGTTATGCTCGTTTGAACGGGCGGCTTGCGACGATCGGAGAACTTCGAGAGGCGTCCTCATCACGTCTTGCGATTCATAGCCAAAGTGATCAGCAGCTGATTTTCAAAGAAAATGTCCATTTGGAACTTCTAGATTCGTACGGTGGTACGTCAGTGTCAGAAGCACTCGACGCGTACATGTCGTTACATGCGTCCTATAGTCGCGTTGAACAGCGACTGAAAGCGCTTCATCTCGATCCGGAAACTCGAGCGCGCCGGCGTGATATCCTTCTTTATCAGCAGAACGAAATTGAACAGGCAGGTATAGTCGAAGATGAGGAAGAGACACTCTTAAAGAGGATCAAGACCCTGACAGCAGTCCGTGACATTGTTGCCCATGTCAGCCGGGCGCTTTATGAATTGGAATCCGACGATGATCGCTCCGCCTCGGGACATCTAAAGCGCGCGATCACCGAGCTTGAATCCGCGGGTCGCAAGAGCGCGCGCCTCAAGGAGCTGGCCGAACGCGCCGCTCTGGTTCAAACATCGTTAAGGGAGATCATTTTTGAGCTTGATC
>JAAZJV010000084.1 GCA_012800135.1 Clostridiaceae bacterium
GTCACGGTCACGGGAAGACAAAACAAACCTCAGCCGGTTGAAATATTTGACGGACTTGCAACGATCGTTCCTTACGGATTGAGCGATGATAAATTGAAAAAGGAAGCACACCTTAGTGCCGCATGGATCAAAGTCGAACATCAACCCTTCAACGTGCCCTATTTTTCAGTTCGCGCAAGCCTAGATGATCATTATGAGGTGCATCCCGTTTGCGGAAAGAATTTCTGTCTGGCCTTTACTGAGGATGACCATTTCCTTCCATACGTAATCGATCCGAACCTCGTTTTCGGATGGGACACGTCACTTCGACGTTGTGTTGTATTTGAGACGACACCGCTTGAAGAGATTCTCTTAGCGCCGCAATTGGTGAGAAATACACTGCCATGCTGTTTCACGGCATGGAGCGGTCAATTGGAAACGGATGCTCCTTTGGTGCTGTGGAGCTTTTACGGACAGACGGATCAGCCGGAGATCATCCCTTCGTTTTGCAAAAGAGCATGCCGTTTAGACTTTTTTGAATCAAAGTATCATGAAGCTATCCTTCTTGGCGAAAAGATCGTACAAGGTGCCTCTTGTAAGACCGGTTCGACGATTTTTGACGGTTATGTGGTGCAAAATTATCTCGATAACGTCTTACGAGGCGGGTTACCTATTTCAATTTCAGAATTGACAGATAAAGCATCATCGCAGACCTCCCTTGCTGAAGATGAAAACTGCCTGCAGGAATTAATTTCTCCTGAACAACCCTCGCCGCCCCTTTATGTATTTGGGAGACGTCACGGCGATTCGGAAAGAGAGTACAATTTCTTCTCTCAAACCCGTGAGTATTTTAGCCAAGGAAACGGAAGCTTCCGCGACATTTGTCAAAATCGTCGTTCCGACGTCTGGTTCTGTCCCGAGGCCGGACGATTCAATCTCAAACTCTTTTTTGAACTTTTGCAAATTGACGGGTACAATCCACTGATCATCCATCCGGTGACTTATCGCGTCAAAACACTTCACAAGTTGCTTGAAACGGTACCTCAATCGTATCGAAGGCTCGCTGCCGCGTGGCTCGAAAAGCCATTTACTCCGGGAGAGCTTGCGATGACAATGGAAGATGCAGGATTTCCGGATCGAGAAATATTTTTATTTTCGGTGATCGCCCAATCGGAATTTGAACCTCATCCTGAATTCCAAGATGGCTACTGGAGCGACCACTGGACGTATCTATTAGATCTTGTGGAGCAGCAATTTGCTCTATTTCCGGATACGATAGACTCACTTCTCTGGGGAGAGCGCAACTATCGCTGGTATCGAAGTCCTGTCAGTCTAAATCCTCAAGAGAAGCGTTACGCCATGACGCCTTCAGGACTTCGGCAAAACCACTTCTGGGAGCGTCGTAAAGAACGAGCTGAAAAATGGGAGACGGAAGTCGATCAACGTGTTGCCTACAGTACGTTGGGAGAAAAATTGATTTTATTGTGCGCAATAAAATATGCCACTCTCGACCTTACAGGCGCAGCAATCGAAATGGAGGGAGGCAAACCCGGTTGGTGCGATGCGGTCAACGGTCTTCCCGCTCTGCTCGGTTCAAGTGTTCCCGAAGCATGCGAACTGCTCCGTCTGAGTCGTTTTCTCCTAACTCGTGCACTCACATGTACAACAGATATCGAGCTTTACCAAGAAATAGCTGTTCTATTAAGAGAACTTCTCACTTTAGAAATGGAAGAGCAGAAGCCATTTGACAAATGGATCGAAAGAAATCGTCTTCGCGATCGCTTCCGTTCATCTATAGAACAGGGATTCTCTGGAAAGCGCACTCGATTGACAAGCGAGCGTATTTCCCATATCCTCGCTTCACTTTCTTCGTCACTTCACGATGCGATTGATGATGTGACACAAGAAAACAACGGTATCTGTCCCACGTATTTTCGATACGATGCACCTTCGATTCAAAACACAACCGAAGGAGTAATGCCAAAAGTCCTCAACCGCTCAACACTCCCCCTATTCCTAGAGGGACCGGCACGTTTTCTTCGGGCAGAAACGTGTGTACAAAAACAAACCCTTATGGCAAAAGCCGTTCGACGAAGTGCCCTTTTTGATCAGGCGCTCGGCATGTACAAAATATGTGCCCCGCTTAATGACGTCTCTTTCGATATAGGTCGCATCGCTTCATTTCCTCCGGGATGGCTTGAGAACGAATCCATCTGGCTTCATATGGAATACAAGTACCTTCACGCGCTTCTTGAATCGAAGCAATACACGTTATTTTTGGAAGGCTTTAACACCATGCTGATTCCAAACCTTCCGTTGGAAGTTTATAAACGAAGTACCCTTGAAAATTCCAGCTTTCTTCTATCTTCAGCCAGTACAGATGAAGCTTCTCACGGACGCGGCTA
>JAAZJV010000085.1 GCA_012800135.1 Clostridiaceae bacterium
GTTGTAAGTCATCGGTTAAGTAAAATTTTAACACAGCATACAGAATTTGATTTGATTCCCAGTTCACCTTCGCTTAAACTGTCTCTGGAAACGCGTGATTGATCACGTACAAGAGGAGCATATTCAAATTCGCGTCCGATGATGTCTCTAACCATGTGAGTGGACAGAAAGAGGAAGTCAACCTGTTATGCTAATTTCAGGCTCAGAGTTGCGATGTGAAGATACAGGTAGATTTTTGGATGATTAGGTCAACAGGAAGAAGGTTTACGGACGTGTTCACAAACGGTCTACTGATACTGCTTGGAAAGGTGGAGTTACTTTGACGCTCGATATTATAATGGTCGCGATCATCGTTTTAATGACGATAGCCGGCTACCGCCGAGGTTTACTTCTTTCTGCCGTCAGTTTTTTAAGTTCTTTGATTTCGATTGGCATTGCGTTCCTCTTTGTTCGTCCTCTGTCACTTTTTTTGTCATCGCAAGGTCTGTTCAGCTCAACTATGCAGAATGTATCCGATCGGATATATGAAGCAGGAAGAACGTCAGCTGTCACCATCGCTCCCGTCCTTGAGGAAATCGGTATTCCCGAATCATGGACACGCGTGATTTTGCAGACACAGACGGGAAGCGAGGCTGATGTTGTCGACTACACGGCTCATGCTGTCTGGATGCTGGCGTCGGCGGCACTCGCGTTGGCGATCATTTATCTTTTTGTTAGGATCATACTGGGATTTGCGGCAAGATTGCTGACACCGGCGATCGACGGCGTGCCCATCGTAGGATGGCTGAATCATCTGGGCGGAAGCGTCATCGGATTGCTCTGGGGAGCCACGGTGGTTGCATTATCCATAATGGTGCTCGTATCTCTTTCCGGAGCGGTGCCGTCCATTGCGGAATGGACCAAAGACTCCAGAATTATTTCCCTTCTTGCAGAAAAAGACATAATTCGCTCACTTTTGGACACGATTCTTTAATTCAAAGCGGTTGACAAACGAGAATATCCCGCTTATATTAGTAATTGGTTGGCACTCTCAGGCTTAGAGTGCTAATTTCAAGTAAATCAAACTAATATATTTGGAGGTATAGGAATGAACATCAGACCTTTGGGTGATCGAGTCGTGATTAAGCGTCTTGAAGCAGAAGAAACGACAAAAGGCGGCATTGTGCTGCCGGGTTCCGCAAAAGAGAAACCGCAAGTTGTCGAAGTCGTGGCTGTTGGGCCGGGCGGCGTGGTGGACGGCAAAGATGTGATCATGGAAGTTGAAGTGGGCGACCACGTCCTGATCAGCAAATATGCTGGCACGGAAGTCAAAATGGACGGTGTGGAGTACACCATTCTGAGACAGAACGACATACTCGCAGTCGTTGAGTAAGCTCAATCACGAAGATCAAATCTTATTTAAGGAGTAATAACACATGGCTAAAGATATTAATTTCAGAGAAGAAGCTCGTAAAAAGCTTGAAATCGGCGTCAATAAATTGGCTGATACAGTCCGCATTACACTTGGCCCTAAGGGTCGCAACGTGGTTCTTGATAAAACCTACGGCGCTCCGGTTGTAACAAATGACGGGGTAACGATCGCCCGTGACATTGAACTTGAAGATCGCTTTGAGAATATGGGCGCGCAGCTTGTTAAAGAAGTTGCGACCAAGACGAATGACGTTGCCGGTGATGGCACGACAACGGCGACACTGCTCGCACAGGCTATTATTCGCGAAGGTCTTCGCAACGTGGCAGCCGGCGCCAATCCGATTATCCTAAAACGCGGCATTGACAAAGCCGTTGTAAAAGCCGTTGAAGAGATCGGCAAAGCCAGCAAACAGGTACAAGGTAAAAAAGATATCGCGCGTGTTGCCGCTGTTTCATCGAATGATGATGCTATTGGCGACGAGATCGCAAAAGCGATGGAATCCGTTTCTCACGATGGTGTAATAACGGTTGAAGAATCTCAGACGATGGGAACAGAGCTCGAGATCGTCGAGGGCATGCAGTTTGATCGCGGCTACATTTCAGCTTACATGGTGACCGATACCACAAAAATGGAAGCCGTACTGGATGATCCGTATATCCTGATTACAGACAAGAAAATTTCCAATATTCAGGATCTACTCCCGCTTCTTGAGAAGATTGTCCAAAGCGGCAAGCGCCTGCTCATCATCGCTGAAGATGTCGAAGGCGAAGCGCTTTCCACGATTATTCTCAATAAACTGAGAGGTACTTTCTACTGTTGCGCAGTCAAGGCGCCCGGCTTCGGCGACCGCAGAAAAGCAATGCTTCAGGATATCGCCATCTTGACTGGCGGCACTGTCATCTCCTCCGAGCTCGGTATGGAGCTGAAAGATGCGACATTGAACGATCTTGGCAAAGCTCGTCAAGTTAAAGTTGATAAAGACAACACGGTGATCGTTGATGGCGCAGGTGATGCGCAGGAGATCAAAGACCGCGTATCCTCTATCCGTTCACAGATTGAAGAAACGACGTCCGATTTCGACCGCGAAAAACTGCAAGAGCGCTTGGCGAAACTGGCCGGCGGTGTTGCCGTCATCAAGGTCGGAGCCGCGACCGAGACAGAAATGAAAGAGCGCAAGATTCGCATCGAAGACGCCCTTTCCGCGACGCGTGCGGCCGTTGAAGAAGGTATCATCGCGGGCGGAGGCACGGCTTACATCGACATCATCGATGAAGTTGCGCAATTGCTCGACACAACTGAAGGCGATGAGCACACGGGAGTCAATATTATTCTCCGAGCACTCGAGGAGCCTGTTCGTCAGATCGCAATCAACAGCGGCTTTGACGGCAGCGTGGTTTGCGAGAGAGTTAAGACGCTCGACAAGGGTATCGGGTTTGACGTCCTCACCGAAAAATATGTTGATATGGTTGATGCCGGTATTGTGGATCCAGCAAAAGTAACGCGCTCAGCTCTGCAAAACGCTGCATCGATTGCATCGGTGCTACTCACGACAGAAGCAGCCGTGGCAGATATTCCGAAGCCCGAACCGGCGATGCCACCTCAAGGCGGGATGTATTAATCCATAGTCCATAAAAATATGTCACCTTTTAGGTGGTTTCTAATGTACAAAAGAGAGTGTCTCGAGGAGACACTCTCTTTTTTGTGCGCCGGGCATTGCGTGGCATGTTCTGAACCCAACGTTGTATGCCGCTTTAAGTTGATGTGAAACGGTCGGATGAAATGTCTAATCCGTGCTATAGTGTTTTTTATAAATAGAATCGAAAGGTGCTATATTTAAGAACTTAAAAGGGATTTTAACGTACTTATAAGTGTTAATAAGAACCGATTGGAGCTAATCACGACCATATGATCGACGATTCTGACGATAAAGGGCGGCTAAACGTCGCGATTAACGCGCCTTCCGACCTTCAAAAACGGATTTTCATCAGCGTCTTCTGTTGGACGATTCTTCTTCTTGGCGTTGCTTTTGTGTTCTTTGCTGGCCGTAGCAATGATGTGCAGGGAACGTCTGTTTACAATTTGCAGATCAGCGAATCTTTTTCACTCCAAGGCGCTAGACCGGATCAGATTGTGGTACTTGGCCGCACGCCACTACGTCTTGAAGAGGAAGGGGCTGCGGTGCTCGACGCTCGAGGACGAGAACGTGACTTTATCCGATGGGCGTATCGCGATGCCGAAGTGACGTTTGCAAATGATGCATTGCTGGTCACCCCTGATTTGGGCACTGGATTCATGCTCATTGAGCCGGACAAAACGACTTCCGTTTTTGACACAAAAGCTCAAATTGATCAGGCAGATTACGGTAATAAAATTTTGGTGACTTGCGGCCGTGACGCAGGAAGTCGGGGAGTCGTATCGGTCTTTGATCTCCAAACACATACCGAGACGTTGACGTTAACTTTTGAGCAAGAGGGATGGCCAATTTTTATTCGACTAATGGAAGATAGCCGAGGTTTTGAACTTTTGCTTGCAGATGACGCGAAAGGTCGTCCTGTCACGCGATTTCAGCAATACGATCTTGCAGGCAACCGATTGATAGATTATTGTTTTACAGCTCATCCGTTACTTGCGGGAATGATGTCCTTCTCGGATTGCGGTCGTCTGCTATATGGCGCCGACACGGTCGTTCTTGTCAATGCGTTGACCGGTGAACCTGAAGAAACATTTAAGCCGGGCGAACTGATCCACATGGATTATCAGAAAGGTGCTGTTGCCATCGTGGCGCAAGAGGGGAATAAAGCACGCGTTCTTCTTCGATCTGCTTCCCAAAAGGATGAGTTCCATTTTTTGACGTCGCCCCTTGATATGTGGAGTCGTTGTGGTGTGGATGTCGATGAATATAGCGGCGATCTCTTTCAGACAATGTCACTCTCAAAAAATGGACACTTTCTTCTTATTGGAACAGATCGGGCTCTGGTGTTGCTCGATATGGAGGACGGCCGTGAGCTTGCGCGATCTGCCGTCAATGACATAAAGCAGATCTTAGCGCTCAGTGAAACAACTTTTCTAGTCACAATGTCCCGTGATGCTGTGATCGTCACCATCAGATAACGATCCCTTAAAGGGACTCGGCATGCCTACGTTGCGATTGTGTCCTGTCGTCGTGAAATAACGGCTTAGATGATCGCTGCCGCCTTATAACAAGTGAAAGAGGTCTTTAGTTGAAATTCAGAACAAACCCTGATCGTTGTAAAGATATGTCACAACAAAAAGAATCGGAACCTTCTAAGACGTGTGCATCCTTTGATCTTGTCATCGCAGGAGGCGGCGCGTCAGGAGTGATCGCGGCGCTTGTCGCTTGTGATGAAGGCCTTTCCGGGAAGTCCATCGCGATCATCGAGAAGGAAGAGATCTTGTTGCGCAAAGTGCGGGCGAGTGGAAACGGGCGCTGTAATCTCGCCAATATGGGTTCGATCTTAACACGTTATCACGGTCGCCATCCTCAATTCGTTCGCGGCGTCTTTTCTCGTGTGACGACTGAGGCGCTACTAGGTTATTTCCGTTCAATTGGACTTGCGACGATAAGTGATGAGGAGGGGCGTGTCTATCCGCGTTCCATGCAGGCAGAGTCTGTTGTTCTAACGTTAACGCGTGCGCTCAACGAGCGAAACATTACGGTACATACAGAAAA
>JAAZJV010000086.1 GCA_012800135.1 Clostridiaceae bacterium
CCCGATCGCGATCGTTTCCTACAAGATCCTTTACAGTAACAGAGGCCGCATCATTCATTTCAGACGGCAAAAACCGGTACCACGACTCGTATGGAGAATCAGCAAGACCACAACGCGCTTGAAACGCCCCCGGCGTATCGTAGCGTCCAAACCGATTAAAATAGCGACTGTCCGCGCCGGTATGGCTCATCGCGATATCGAGAATGACGCGTATTCCGACTCGCGAAGCCTCCTCGAAAAGCTCGTCAATCGACGCATTTTGACCTAGGATCGGATCGACTTTCAGGTAGTCGCCCGTATCGTATCGGTGATTCGATTGCGCTTCAAATATCGGATTCAAGTACAATACTGTCACACCCGACGACGCAAGGCCCGGAAGCGCATCGCAAATGCCTTTTAAAGTGCCGCCAAAAAAATCACAGGCTTGATACCCCTCAGGCGGTTTTCCTTTAACATCAACGTCGTCATCCCAGTTTGCATGCCAGATCCGTTCCGATCGTTTCTCAAAATGCTTCGCTTGATCTTCAAAAGAGACGCCGCCGCGATTAAATCGATCTGGAAAGATCTGGTACATGACAGCGCCTTTTATCCAGTCAGGCGTATGAAAATCACGTGCATGTACCGTGATTTGAAACCCGGGAATCGGCATTGAACCGTCAATAGAAAAAGGGAGACTCCGATCACTCGAAACGCCCTTAAGGCCGAACGAATGCTGATCCGGAAAACACCAAAAGTACCGCTTGTCAGTAAGGCGTACCTCAAACCAGTAAAAGAATAGTCCGGGCACATCACTCATCGGACAGCAACATGTGTACACGAAGCGCGACTCATCCGAGAAAACACAATCTTCTGACACAACATCCTGCGATGTCATGAGATTGCCTGACAGTAGATGATTCCCTATTTCAGCATTTTCCGGTTTATCGGAAATACAGGACAACGCCTCATCCCCTTCCGCAAACTCCTCCAGCGTCATGAGGATATGGCCTTTCGTAAAGGTCTCCAGACCGTAAACATAGAAAAGACGTGCGGACTTGATCTTTCTTGCACCCTCGCCTTCCGCGACGAGCCGGATTCTGACGTCCGTCTCACAAGGAACAGGACCATTTGGTGCGCGGTAGAATGAAGACCGCACGTCGTGTTTTAAAATTAGCATGTGCTTAACGCGTTTCCTCTAAAATATCACGATAAAGCTGCTCATAACTTTGAGCGGAACGATCCCATGAATAATCTCCGGTCATCGCCTGATGCACCAACTTCTTCCAGATGACAGGCTCATCGTTATAGAGCTGCACCGCGTCTTTTGTCGTGAACAGCAGTTCGTGTGCATTGATATTCAGGAAGCCAAAACCATTTCCTGTTTGATCATAGCGGTTGTAAGGCTGAACCGTATCAGCTAATCCGCCCGTTTGACGGACGATCGGCAGTGTTCCGTATCGCATTGCGATCATCTGCGAAAGCCCACACGGCTCGAAGAGCGACGGCATCAGGAAAATATCCGATCCGGCGTAAATACGGCGAGCAAGCAGCGGATCAAACATGACGTATGCTCGCATGCGATCCGGGTGACGCGCTTCAATCTCGCGAATGCTGCGCTCATAGTTGGGTTCGCCTGAACCAAGCAGGATGAACTGGACATCTTCTTCTAAAAGTTCATCCAAAATACGAACAAGAAGATCGATCCCCTTTTGCTGAGCAAGACGTGTCACCATCGAAATCAATGGCGTCTTGGATTTTTGAGGCAGACCGGCTTCCTGCTGAAGCGCTGCTTTACAACGACCTTTACCGCGTATCCAAGCCTTCTCGGAAAAGTTGGACGGGATCGCCGGATCTTTAGCCGGATTGTAGAGATCGATGTCAATGCCGTTAAGAATACCCTGAACTTTCCAGCCCTGATCTCGCAGGACGCCGTCAAGCCCCTCACCGTAATAATCCGTCATGATCTCACGTGCGTACGTCGGCGACACAGTTGTCACACGGCTGGCGTAAGTAATGCCGGTTTTCATGAAATTCGGCACGCCGTTTAAGAGAACTTTATCATCCGTCATATAATCGTCGGAAAGATCTAAAAGATCTTGCACAACTTCACGCCCATGAATTCCTTGGTATTTTAGGTTATGAATCGTAATGAGCGAATGCACGTCCCTGTGATAGCCGTTTTTTTGATAATGGCTCTCCAAAAGCACAGGCATCATCGCCGTCTGCCAGTCGTTCAGATGCAGAAGATCAGGTTGAAATCCCATGGGATCACCCATCGCTTCAAGCACCGCTCTTTGGAAGAAGGCGAAACGCTCGACATCAAACGAATAGTCGATGTACAGGTTGTCGTGTCCGAAGTAGAAATCGTTGTCGATAAAGTAGACCGGCACGCCGCCGACATCCATTGTAAAGAGACCGCTGTACATCGTTCGCCAACCGAGATTGATCATTGACCAGCGAATAAATCGCAATGAATCACGATAAGTCTGCTTAATTTTCTTGTAAAGCGGCATTATGACACGAATGTCTATGCCGCGTCCCCGAAGGGCGGCAGGAAGTGAGCCGGCGACATCACCCAGCCCGCCGGTTGCCGCCAGAGGATTCATTTCTGACGTTGCAAATAAGATGTTCACAAAAAACTCCTATTCTTACATGTGATCAGACAATGGCGTTTTTCTCAATGACGATCGGGTAGTCATCCTGACCGAGGAGTCGAACGCCCATCTTGATGACCACATTTTTATCAATAATGACATGATCCAACGTGACACCATCCGAGATCTGTACGTCTTGGAATAGAACGCTGTTCGTCACTTTTGCGCCACGCCCGATGACAACACCGCGAGAGAGAATACTGTTTTCTACGTTGCCGCGAATCATACACCCGTCAGACGCCAGAACATTGCGCAAAGTCAAACTTTCAGGAGTTACGAGACAAGGTGCCCGATTCTTGACCTTAGTATAAATAGGAAACTCTTCAGAAAAGAGCTGATGTCTGTTTTTATCGTCAAGTAGCGCCATTGAAGCGTTGAAGTACTGCGCGATGTTCGTAATCCGTAAAAGCAGTCCGTCGTGAACCAGTGCCTTAACGTTCAAAAGTTCGTAGAGCCTGAACAGGTCGAGCGCAGAAAAGTCGGAATAGCCGCGCGCCATTCGATCCTGAAGTATTTCAAGGAGTAGATCGCGCTTCAGCACAACGAGACTCACTGCACGAAGATTGCTTTTTGGCGAAGGATGATCGACTAAAACATCAATTACCTTCCCGCTTTCATCGATATCAATTGTGACAGCCGGTGTACTGTATTTGTCCTTTTCACGGACGCAAAGCATCGTAATATCAGCCCCGTTGGAAAGGTGCGCGTCAAGCAATGGTAAATACGACATGCTGGCGACAAATTCACACCCGGAGATAATAACGTACTCCTGATGACCCGATTCCACATAGTCAATGATGTTTTGCGAATCGGTACGATCGGGACGGCGCGTTGTCATATTGACATAAGGCGGGATCATGAAAAGGCCTTGACGTATCCTGTCAAGATCCCACCATGAGCCGGTGCCGGTATGATCCATAAGTGACTTGTAACGCGTCAGCGCTACAATGCCAACGCGGCGGATGCCGCTGTTGACCATATTGGACAGTGTAAAGTCAATGATACGGTGACGTCCGGCAAACGGTACCGCCGCAAGAGAGCGCGGCTCGTCAATCTTACCAAGGCGTATGCGCTCGTTATCAGCAAGAATCAATCCCATTGCATCGGTTAGCATTGACCCATCTCCTTTCTCCAAGAACGATAACGCTCAGATACCAATTCAGGCACCCGAACGGCATCATTCGGCCAAACCATCGAGTTTCCCTTTAAGGCGAGCCCCTCGCGTATAATTAAATTCGGACCGAAGACCGTAATCCCGTTAGAACACAGTTTGTC
>JAAZJV010000087.1 GCA_012800135.1 Clostridiaceae bacterium
AACGTGCTTGACTTGCCTCAACCGATTTTTGTGGCAACAAGCCTCGTATTTACTGTTCTGCGCATATTTGACGCATTAAATGACCCTGTCAGCGGCCTCATAATCGACAATGTGCGATCTCGTTACGGAAAATTCAAACCGCCGATGCTGGTTGGCGCGGTCGTCGGTGCGTTTTGTTACATGGTGTTTTTTACTGATTTCGGTCTTCGTGATTACCGATTCGTCGTTGTTTTCGGTATAGCATACATCCTGTGGGATATTTTCTATGGACTAAACGATATTGCTTACTGGTCGATGTTGCCGTCACTTAGCCTCGATCAAAAAGTGCGCGAAAAAATGGGCGCTTTTGCGAGGATTTGCGCGAATGTCGGAATGTACATTGTTATGGTCGCTTGGCAGCCGGTGACCACGGCGCTCGGCAACACTCCAAAGGCTTGGACGAGTGTCGCGCTTGTCGTGACCATCTTAATGCTCCTTTTTCAACTTTTTACGATTTTTGGTGTCCGTGAAAAGCGCGATGTCTTTGAGTCTACGCAAGAGAAAACGACATTCAGGGATATGTGGCATATCCTGACAAAAAACGATCAGCTTTTTTGGACGACGATTTCCATGTCGCTCTTTACGATCGGTTATGTCACGACGGCGACCGTCTCCATTTATTTTATGGAATATGTATTCGGCAACAAGGATCTTTACCCTATTTTGGCCTTAGTCGTAGGTGTAGCTCAAATTTTAGCGCTCGTCATTTTTCCTGCGATTTCTAAACACTTCAAACGTGCACAATTGTATTTTTGGGCTACGATATTGGTAATCTGTTCTTACGGACTTTTCTTCTTCGCGTCATCTAACTTTATCATTTTGTTGGTGGCGGCCCTTTTCTTATTCATCGGGCAAGCGTTCATTCAGCTTCTAATGCTGATGTTCCTTGAAGATACGATTGAATACGGACAGTGGAAATTGGGTATGCGCAATGAAAGCGTTACACTTTCGGTACAACCGCTGATTAATAAGATCGGTGGCGCGATATCGACTGGAATTGTGAGTGCTGCACTTGTTATTTCCGGTATCAAACAAGGTGACACGGCAGCAACGACGATCGATACATCCGGGAAAATGGTCATCCGATCTGCGATGGTTGTGATTCCTCTTGTATTAATTGTGGTAGGCTATCTGATCTATCGTTGGAAATACAAGATCGACGAAGAGATGTATCCCAAGATGCTGAAAGACCTGAGCGATCGAGGTGAACTTAATCTAGATGCGTAAAACGATGTCAGCCTGATGTCGCCTTTTTTACACGGGTTGCGGACGGGATTTATTCAGCAAGGTGTCTTGCTTAAAAACAAGAAATGATACCTTACGCTGATTGTGGGCTAGACAGCAGGTGTCGCCGAAATGGTGCAATATGAAAGAGATAAGTGTTTGAGGCATGTGCAGACGTGACGAAGAAGTGTCAACAAAATAAAAAGGTCGTATACAGCTCACGGTTTTCGGGCTAAAGAACAAGTACCGCCAAGTTGGCATGAGCGTAAAAGACATGAATGTATGAGGAGGAGTGAGCTCATGACGAGAGCGTTTCAATTTAATCCGGGGTTTCAGTTAGGTGTCGCGACAGCAGCGGCGCAAATTGAAGGCGGTAAGGTCGACTCCAACTGGTTTCATTTTTCGGAAATACCGGGAGCTATTTTAGATGGCTCACATGTCAAGCGCGCCAACCAACACTGGGAGCTTTATGAAGAAGATATCGCACTTTTGAACGAGCTAGGCATCAAGCATTATCGGATGAGCCTTGACTGGGCGAGAATTGAACCCGAAGAAGGTGTTTTTGATGAAGCAGCACTTGAGCGATACAGGACAGAAATTCAAAAAATGTGTGATTTGGGTATTCATGTTTTCCTAACGTTCCACCATTTCAGCCATCCGCAATGGTTTGAGAAAAAGGGCGCTTTTTTACATTATGAAAACGTAGACGCTTTTCTTCGATATGTCGAAAAAAGCCTTCACTACGTTGCCGATTTGGTGTCCGATTACTGTACAGTAAATGAGCCTAATGTATACGCCGTTAATACGTATTTCTTTGGAGAGTGGATGCGATATAAAAAAAGCCTGCGGAATACACTCCAGATGATGAATGTGTTTATCGCTCTGCATATTCGCACGTATGAACTCATTCATCAATTCCGAAAAGAGCGAGGATACACGAACACACGTGTGAGTTTTGCTCATCATGTCCGTCATTTTACGCCGGCTACGTCGTGGCCACACGATCAATGGGGTGCACGTTTACTTTCTTTTCTTTTTCAAGAAGGACTGTTCCGAGCTTCTGCGAAGGGTGAGTTTTCGTATCCCTTCAAGAATTTAGCAAATGCGGAAAAAGGGCAGTATATTGATTTTATCTCGCTGAATTATTACTCGCGAGGTGCTACACGTTGCTTTCAAGACATAACGTTGAGCGATGTTCCTAAAAACGATCTTGGATGGGAAATCTACCCGGAGGGTCTCATCGAAGAAGCGCGGCGCTGTTATGCGCTTTTGCCGCTTCCTATTGTGGTCAGTGAGAATGGTTGCTGTGACAATGAAGATCTTTTCCGACCGCGCTATATTTACGATCACTTACGTCTGATGACAAAATCTGAACTGCCGTTTGAAGCGTATTATCACTGGTGTTTTCTCGACAATTTCGAATGGGCGGTCGGCGAGCTGGCGCGTTTTGGTCTTGTGCACTGCGACTATGAGACCCAGAAGCGAACACTCAAGAAAAGCGCTCATTTTTACGCTCAAATGATTCGAGATCACGGTGTCACGGAGTCCTCTTATGCGGCCTACGTTGAACCGTGCCGCTACCATCGGGATGAGGTCAATATCGTAAGAGATTATGAGGTCGATTGATCGCCTGAGATGCTTCACAGTTGATGCGTTCAATCCAGGTTCTTCTGATTCTGATCGTGCCGATTCTTGATGGCTCTTGGTTGATGTTGTGCGCGGATGTTGTTTTCGCAGGCTATCACAGTTGTCAAATTTGTAATTGCCGCGAATTACATTGAGCTGTTCAATGTGCAACTTATGCGCTTGATTACTCGACTACACCTCGTGCGTATAGTCGTTCAATCTGTGTCTTATGCAGTTATTATTTCAAATAATCAGTATTCCGTCTTGACGTTCCGTTGCCGTTTGGCGAAACTATTTGTCTAGTTTCCACTTCGCTCCGAATTTGTACATGGTCTCCGCGATAGGGATATTTTGTGTACATGCGCTTTCGCAGGATCTGCAAGCAATACAGCGTCGCGGATCTCCTGCGTCACCGAGCGGTTGAAGTTTTCTGGGTATGTTTGAGATTTGCTCGGTAAAGGCGTACGCATTACTGGTTTCTAAAATCACAGGTATCTCGAGTCCTTGCGGGCATTCGGACACGCAATAGCGGCAAGCTGTACAGGGAACGACCGTTTTTGCGAGTTTGTTTTCAGCTAATATGAGAAGCGCCTCATTTTCTTCCTCGGAAACCGGCTTGAACAGAGAGAAAGTCTCGATATTTTCTTTGAGCTGTGCCATCGTTGACATACCGGACAAAATAACACCTATCTCAGAAAATTGCTGCAAATAGCGAAAGGACCAGGCGGGTATGCTTTCATATGGTCGCATCGCTTTCAGTGTTGCCTCTTCATCTTCGGCAAGTGTAGCAAGGTAACCGCCTCGCAACGGCTCCATGACCCACACAGGAAGATCGTACTCCTTGAGAATGGTCATTTTTTCTTTGGCATTCTGGTACGTCCAATCAATCCAGTTGATCTGAATTTGGCAGAATTCAACGACGTCGTGATACTTTTCTAGAAAAAGACGAAAGTTATCGTTGCTAGCGTGTGTCGAAAAGCCTAGATATCGAATGCGCCCCGCATTCTTTTCTTTCAATAAATAATCCATTAAACCAAGCTCATCATCCATATACAAGGTTATGTTGCTATCCGAGACGGAGTGCATCAAATAAAAGTCGAAATAATCGACCTGACACTTGTTGAGCTGTTCTTTAAAAATTTCCGGCGCTCGCAAGAATCTCTCGCGTTCAAAACCGGGGAATTTCGTTGCCAAACAGAAACTATTGCGAGGATATTCATTTAGAAGTTCGCCTGCGACACGCTCCGATTCGCCATCGTGGTAGTTATAAGCCGTGTCATAATAGTTGATGCCATGTTCCATTGCGTAGTGCACCATCTCGCGCACAGTCTTCATATCGAGTTGTTTCCGATCATTATTTAAGCAAGGAAGGCGCATCAGCCCAAACCCGAGTGCTGAAACATCAATGTCTTTAAATTTTCGATAAAGCATAACCGCCTCCTTCAGGTAATATATTTATCGTAGCACACGACTTTTAGCATATGTTTGAGATCCTCGTCATATGCATCCTTAGAAACTTGTCACGAACGGAGGTGCATTTAAAATCTCTTTCGCCTCTCTCCAGTTTGGATAGTAGCGTTCAACAAGAGCGTGAAAGCGTTCGTTGTGTTTTTTTTCTACAAGATGTGCAAGCTCGTGCGTGATTATAAAGACAAGGCATTCAATCGGTTTTTTCGCAAGCTGAAGGTTAACCCATATCCTTTTTTTGTCGATGTTACAGGTGCCCCACCGTGTTTTCATATTCTTAATACGATACTCGTGAGCGTAGAGTCTCATTTTCTCTTCAATCGATCGGGTGATTTCCGACAATACGCTATTAAGCTCTTGGCGATACCATGCATTAAAAGCTCGTTCTTTAGATGTCCTTGTGGCGCCATGAGGAACGGTAAACTTAAGCTTGGACGATTCCTTTTGAATGTGATATCGGCGCCCTTCTGTCACAACTTCAAGCGTGTAAGGTTTGCCCCAGAGATAATGCGTTTCTCCTGAAATATATTCACGATACGTATGCAGGAAATCCATTCGCATACGTTGTTGCGCTGCCTTGATCAGCGGAAGTTTTTGCAAAACATATGAATTAATTCTTTCATCCGGAAAATGCGACGGTGCCGAAACGATCACCTTTCCTTCAGGTGAACGAACTCTCACATATAGATTTTTCTGACGGTATCTTTTTGTGATTTCTACAAGAATACCACCAATTAAACGCTGGCTCGACGTTGTGCCTAATGTTTTTTTTCTACGGAGGTCAGATGGCATTGCATTTACTCTCATGCTTGTTTTTGAATGACGCATTTTCCTGAAACAGGGAAATGCATCACATTTACTTTTTGACGCATTTCGCTAAGACGCCGTTGCCTTCTCACGCGTGCGGAGAAAAAACTGTCTGCGATGCTCATGCGGCACCTCCTAACTGTGCCTTCTCACGCGTGCGGAGAAAAAACGCAATGATTCCGGCCGCGATCTTTCCCAGTCGATGCCTTCTCACGTGTGCGGAGAAAAACCTGCGGTTCCTCCGGTTTGACTTCTTCGACGGATGCCTTCTCACGCGTGCGGAGAAAAAACACTTATCGACATCTACTCAGATGTGATCAAAAAGATGCCTTATCACGAGTTCGAGAAAAAGACATATTATTTACTCTCAGATCTATATAAACTGCGATGCCTTTTCCGGGGGAGAGCGACGGCGCTACGCAATGCTTTCGGGTTTTCTAATATCCGCTAGGAGCAAATTTTCAAAAAGATACCACGTTCCATCTTTATTCTGTCTTAACACGATCGGACGAGGGCTGTCAGCGCCACTTGAACGGATGTAAAGTTTCGCGGAACCGTCGTTAGCAAAACTATAAGGATTTTCGAGAACTTCAATGACGTAGGGTTGCGAAGGCTCGTAGTCGTTTTTCGGTGAAGTACCTTTCAAGTAGGATCTCGGTACATAATCTTTTCCGGTCAGGCGATCCCTTAAGAACTGTTTATCAAACGCATTGAGCGGCTTTGGTCCTTTGAGCACGTTGAGCATCTTTTCGCCTTCAACAGGATCGTCGACGTAACGCAGACAGGCGAGCACCGTCATCGCAGCAACTTCGTGCGGTGTCCGGCAACAGGACTCAGGAATATTCATGAATTCCTCAATTGTCTCAGGTAAAAAATCAAATGTTAACGTTGTGCTCATCGGTTTTCTCCTTATGTTCGAAGATAATTTAGCGCATTTCTTGTGAGATACTGATACGTCTCCCTTTGCTAATTATACAAAAAATGAGCGCATCAAAAAACCCCTGTGAATTTATTGTCACAGGGGTTTCGTATTTGGTTGCGGAGGCAGGATTCGAACCTACGACCTCCGGGTTATGAGCCCGACAAGCTACCAGCTGCTCCACTCCGCGGTATTTGTCGTTGGTGCTCGTGGCCGGACTCGAAC
>JAAZJV010000088.1 GCA_012800135.1 Clostridiaceae bacterium
CGCTGTTTTTGTCCGCCTGAGAGAGCAATACCTTGTTCGCCGGTGAGCGTATCGAGTCCCTGCGGCAGAAATTCAAGATCTTTTTTGAAGTCGGCCTGTATGAGGGCTTTCATCAAGGTTTCTTCCGACACGTCTCTACTATCATCATTCTTTTCGGCTTCTTTGGTGACAGCATCGCGGATTTTTCGATAGGAGCTTTTCCAGAATTTTTGCTCCTGCTCGTGATCCTTTTCGGAAAGCGGCCAGCAGGTCGAGTCATCACTACTTCCAATCAAGACATTTTCACGCACCGTCATCGAGAAAAGCTGACTTTCCTGCGGTACGTAGCCGATGTGGCTACGAACGGAGCGACGATCGTACAAACGGATCGGTATTCCATTCAATGTCAAGCGTTCCGCTGGAGACGGAAGAGTCGGATCGTAAGAGACGCCCTTTTCGTCCGCTTCCTGAGGATAAAATCGGAGAATTTGCTTTAAAAACGCTGATTTTCCCGCACCGACGCGCCCAACCACCCCGAGTGTCATGCCTTGCTTGATCGTCAAGGAAATATCACGAAGGACAGGATGTTCCTCACCAGGCCAAGTGAAAGAGAAATGATCGAATACGACGTCGCCGATCATTTCGCACGATATCGCATTTGGCGGATCTTCGATTTCTTCACGCCAGTCCCAGATCTCCTGTACACGCTCCATCGAAGCGATTCCTTGCTGAGCGACGTTGATAAACTCACCCATTGCAATCATGGGCCACGTCAGCATCGTGAGATAAAATGTGTGAGACATCAGTTGTCCGGTGGTGATCCTCCCGTTCGCGATCAGTTGTTCACCGACGATTAGCGCAATGACGAAGGAGATACCTTGAATGCAACGCGAGACAGGCATGAACAATGCGCTGAGTTTTGCAACGGTCATGTTCTTCTCATAAAGGCTGTCAGCAGAATCTTCAAAAGTTTTTTCTTCTTCGTTCTCCATCGCGAAGGCACGTACTACACGAACACCCTGAACGTTCTCAAGCACACGGTCATTCATATCATCGAACGCACGCTGAGAGAGATCGAACTCTGTGTAAAGTCGGTTACCTATTTTTCTAGAAAATACGACGAGCAAAGGATATGGAAGCGCGGATAGGAGTGTCAGCTTCCAAGAGCCGCTCAATGCCATGAAGAGGATGACGCCAAGTTGATAGACTGTGGAGTCAAACAGCGCCATGATGCCGAAACTCACTGTCTCCGCGATGGAAGAGACGTCGTTCGTCGCCTTGCCCATGAGGCTTCCCGTTGATTGCACAAGAAAAAAAGGCGCATTCTGATTGAATATTTTGCTAACGATGCGTTGTCTCGCTATAAGTTCTGCGACGTCGTAAGCTTTAAATAAGTAATATGCCCAGATGTAGCTCGTGATGTAGTAAAGGATCGTAAGCACCAACAAGAATACGATGTCATTAAGCAACGCTGACAACGTGAGTGTGTTGGCGGTGATGCCGTCCGCGATTTTGCCGGCAAACCAAGGCGGCAGGAGCGAAAAGCAATAACTAAGCCCCAGCGCAATGAGCGCCGTCGCGTATTCTACTTTATACTGGGAGGTCAGCCATCTAAACCGGTGCATGATTTTGTTCAGCATGATTGACTCTTTCATGTCCTCTATTTATCTAATCTGTTTCAATAATTTGTTTAGTAATGCTCTAACGAGTCATTTTAATCGAAAGCAGGGTGTTGCAATACTCTTAAAATAACGGGAAAGAAGCGCTTTCGAGCGCTTCTTCTCCGACGTTATGAACATGTTTTTACTTAACATTTACTTATATCAGGGCAAGGCGAGATGGTCAAGTTCACACAAATAGAGAGCGAAAAAGTCAGGATGAGCGGAATAAATGGCGGCATATCAGTCGTTCTATACTCATGCTTGGAGATATGGCTCACCTTCAGACGGGTTGCATCAGTTGGATCATATTAAAAGAGAGCGTTGTAACGGAGTAAAAGCCTGAAATGCGACGGTCGAGGACAAATGATGCGTCATTTAAACGGGTTGCATCATATTGAAGAAAAGTGTCGCGGTGGAACAAAG
>JAAZJV010000320.1 GCA_012800135.1 Clostridiaceae bacterium
GTCTTCAGTATCCCGACGCTTTTTATCTTTAAAAACGGCAAGGTTGTTGACCAGCTCGTCGGCGCACGTCCTTACGATGAAGTAGCCAGAAAACTCGAAAAATACATTGACTGATAACTGATAAAAGAATGATGTGAGCAGGTACGCGTTCCGGTGCGCCGACCGCATCAGTTGATCATCGGATGATGTGAGAGAATCTGTGATTTATTGATTCTTTTACTTTCAAGAAAGTTAGTATAAAGCCCATGGAGGTCGTAAAGGCATCGATGGGCTTTTAAATACCTAAAAACTAGGAGGCGAGTAAAAATGGCAAGACTTATTGACGGTAAAGAACAGAAAAAATTGGATCAGGCTTTTTGTGAGAAAACGGGGCTTCCGATGCTGACTCTGATGGAACAGGCAGCGAACGAGATGACAGGAGAAATCGCATCGTCGTTATTCGTTGAGACGTATATCCACGTTCTCGTCGTTACCGGCAGCGGCAATAACGGAGGTGACGGGTGGGCATCGGCGCGCCAGCTTATGGCAAAGGGCTGTCGTGTCATCGTGTACGATGCCGCACCGGACGCTTCGCTTACAAAAGACGCTGCCGCTCAACGAGAGGCATTTCATCGGATGGGAGGCACGGTGATTACAGACGCTGCCGGCGTGGAGGGTGAAAAAATCCTAGTCGTACTCGATGCCCTGTTCGGCACGGGTTTTTCCGCCGCGCGACCGCTTGATTCGGCAACGAAAGCGGCGTTTGCATTGATGAAGAAAATGGCTGAGACAGGCGCGAAAGTTCTAGCCTGTGATGTGCCAAGCGGATTGGACGCTAAGACGGGGGCTGTCATTCCCGAAACGGTGAAAGCCGACATGACCGTCACTTTCGGCCGAAACAAAGTGGGGCTGGTGACACATCCCGGATGCCTTTACAGCGGCAGAGTCGTCTGTGCGCCCATCAGCATGACCGATGCCTTTGTCGATGAAGTTTTGGGAGAAGAGCGTATCAGTGCGCTCGATGGCGATATCATCAATCCAATCTTGCCGCCGCGTCCCAAAGACGCGCACAAAGGCCAGTTTGGCAAGGCATTGCTGATCGGAGGCGCAGAAGGCATGATCGGCGCGCTTATATTGGCGGCGCGCGCATGTGCGAAATCAGGGGCGGGTTATACGATGCTGCGCGCCCCGGAATCCTCATTGCCCGTCCTCGCGAGCGCGGTACCGTCGGCTCTTATCTCCGCCGTGCCCACCGGCAAGGACACCACCAAACGCGATCTCCCCGATCCGACCGTGATCGCCATCGGTCCGGGCGCCGGCGATGCGCCATGGGTTACGAAGGCATTGTCGCATCTGCTTTTACATGACGTGCCTCTCGTTATTGACGCGGACGGTTTGAACGCACTGGCTCGTATGCCGAACGCATCGGAATTATTTGAAAAGCGTGCCGCTTTAGGTGCGCCGCCTGTCGTCTTAACACCGCATCCGGGCGAATTTAGAAGACTTGCGCCTGATCTCGCTGAGACGCTTGATGCCGATCGGATTGAAGCCGCCCGTGCGCTTGCCCGTCGATGGAAGGTCATTGTCGTCCTAAAAGGCATGGCGACGGTGATCGCGTTGCCTGACGGACGCGTATGGATTAATACCACAGGCAACAGCGGCTTGGCAAAAGCAGGCTCAGGGGATGTGCTGACCGGTATGATCGCCGGCCTGATCGCTCAGAGTCCTCTTAAAGATGGAGATCAAATGCCTTTAAATGAAGTCATGCAGCAAACGTTGGAAGGCGCCGTTGCGCGTGCCGTTTACGCACA
>JAAZJV010000089.1 GCA_012800135.1 Clostridiaceae bacterium
GATGCTGAGAAGGAAAAGAAGTAATAATAGCCAGTGAACCGTCCGATTTGGTCGATTGATGCAAGTTCCACAACCATGGGAAGGGAGTTGATATTGACACAGGCCCATCCAAATCCGGCACAGGCAAGCAGTGCCAGTACGATATATTTTTTAAGGGCAAGCGATCCCGCGGCCAAAATGTCAACGCCAAAAGCCGTCAGCAATGGATTAATAAAAACCATGGGGGCAAGGAAGAGCAACAGCATGATCAAGCCGAGGATGATCGTCTTTTTGCGTCCCAAACGGCCGGCGATGATGCCCGCCGGAACGGCAAAGATCACAAAAGTTAGAGAGAAAGCGGTCAGCATCATGGTGGCGGTGCCGTTATCGACGTGAAGCGTATTTGTCGCAAAAAGTGTAAAAAAGGTTTCGATTGCATTGTAGGCGCAGAACCAGAAGAAAATGGCCGAGAGCAAGAGTAGAAGACTGCGGCGTTCCGGAGGTGTAAGCTTCCTATTAATGACGGTCTTTTTCTTCTTCGCGTCATCGTCTTCTTCGACGTCAAGGGAGGCCATAAATTCTTTTGCGGTAAGGCGACGACCAATACTTTCTCGTTGCGCGCGCCGCCAAGCTTCCGCGACCGGCTCGCGCACGAACAACATAAGACAGACCAACGAGATGATCATGATAAGAGAGCCCATGCCGAAAGCCATTCTTCCCGAAGGATCAAAAGTAGTGGTGAGTTTACCGCCTATCAAGAAGGCGATGATCGCGCCGATCCCGCCCATCAGGTTGATGACGCCGTTCGCTTTGCTACGAAGGGGGCGTGGGGTTACGTCTGGCATCAGTGCGATAACAGGAGACCTCCAAAGTGCCATCAGCAGGTTAAAGCAGATGATGAACGTCATCATGATGGCCAACGATTTTGCCCAAGGGATCAGGAAGAAAAACAGAGCAGAGAGCGGAAGGCCAACCATAATCCAAGGCATCCGACGGCCAAAGCGCGTAAACGTTCGATCGCTGAACGCGCCGACCAACGGTTGAAAAACGATCCCAAAGAAATTGTCGATCGTCATGATAGTGCCGATGACGGTTGTTGTTAGAGCGAACCGCTGCTCAAGCAGTAAGGGCACGAGCGAATTGTAAAGGCTCCAAGCAAGAGAACTTGCAAGAAAACCGAAGCCGATCAGTGTCGTTTTCTTATAGTCAAGCCGTTCGGTTTTATGGGTCATACGTATTCCTCCCTATCCTCTTAACAGGTCTCGCTTGTCCCTTTCATATTCATATGTAGGACTGCGCCTGCTTTTTGATGTCTCCAATTTCTTATCCTGGTGATCGCCTGTTTCATCGGATTAAGTCTGCTACTTTATATGTCTCCGCTTTCTATCCTAGTGATTGTCTGTTTCATCGGATTAAGTCCGCTACTTTATACGTCTCAGCTTTCTATATCAATGATCGCCTGTTTCAAACGGTCGGATTAAGCCTGAAAGTCCTTATTATGTTTTCTCAATATCATTCTGTTTTCTCTATATCTGTGCCCGTTCCTTCATTAGCAACGCGCAAACTGTTGATGCCGTTGTTTTATTTAACAACCGTCTCGCTCTCTCTTGTCACGGTCACGGCGTATGCACACGTTTAGCGATAGTAGTACGCGCTTTGCCGCAAGTGTCGTAGCCTTAAAGATTTATCATGGCGGTTCGATAGATGAACAACTCCATTATGATGGCAAGCGCTGCAAAGATAACTGCCGTCAAAACGCGCAAAATGGCTATTTGAATCGTCAACTTTTTCTGTGAACGCTCGATCAAGTAAAACACGTAATGCAGAACCACATTGGCGACAAACCACGCGGCGGGAATGAGAAAAAGCTCCCATCTTGAACCCGGTTTTTCCATCTCTACAAAGGGATAAACACGTGAAGGCAAACTTTCCGGCATGAGAAAAAAGAGAGGAATCGCTGTAACAAAGGGCGCAATGGCAAAAAACCAGAAAATCGCGTAAATAAAATTGCGATCGATTATGGTCTCAGGACGAATCTGCTTAATCTGTTGCCGAATCTTCATCCATTCCCTCCTAGCAAAGATTATACCGCAAGCTCAGCAAAATCTCTGCCTAAAAAGGCGTACAATACGTCAAGCCTATTCGTCCTTATCACAAGAAAGAGAGATCGACAACGGGATGCATTATCACCCCTCGTATAGCATCGCTTAACAAGGCCATTGATTGCAGGGCAAATTGCGAAGAGTGTCCATAACACGTAGTAATTTACGCCATGAACTTTAAGTTTACTTTTTTGCATCATAATCCTGTAAAACACCTGTGATAAACTATAAAAACGATAATAGACGGGTTGGCCGGCTATTGTCGATTTTTTGTGAAAGGAATTGCGTATGAAAAAAAAGAACCATACGATTGGGGAATATACGGTTTCCGTTCAAGAGACGGATCCTTTCAATCGCATTCATTTATATCGTTTGATGGATTATGCTCAGGATTGCGACGGCAGAGACAGCGCACGGCTCAAGATGAAATCAGTCGATATTCGAAAGCAAAAGATGGTCTGGATTCTTCTTTCATTGGCATACCGTTTTGATGATCGTTTTCCCGCAGCAGACGAAAAGTTGATTGTGGACACATGGTCGCGAGGTACGCGGGGAATACGTTTCTTCCGAGATAATCGCTATTATCGGGATGTTATGGACGACGAGCATTGTTTCGGCGCCGCTTCATCGGAATGGATTCTGGCCTCGCTCGACGAACATTTGCCGATCCGGCCGAGCCATGTTTGCGACACCGACGAATACAACAAGATGTCGGATCAGGCAGTTGGTTATTTGAATAAGGTTCCGAACCTTAAACCTCTTCCCGATGATGCGAAAGTGTATAAAATGCTCCGTTACACGGCGCATTTTGGCGATCTTGATCTCAACAACCACTTTCACAATACGCACTACGCCCGCCTTGCCATAGATGCAGCCGTTCGCTATTTGGCGATAGATCCTTCCTCTACAGAACTTGCGATTCACGCATTTCACATCACATTTATTAAAGAAGTGCTTTACGGAGAAGAGCTCGTTGTGTGTGTCTCGCCTGATCTGTCGGACGAGAGCGTGTTGCGCATCGAAGGACGTATGGAAAAGACCGGTGAACCGTCTTTTCGGGCAGATCTGACGTACGGGCTTATTTCGCATAAGTCATAGCACAGTAATACTCAGGGAAAATCAGCCGGCTGCATTTCGGCTGACAGCTATGCCATTTCGTTTATTTTGTTGTGCAGAAGCTTTTTTTGAGTATCATGGTACTGTTACGGATGTAAGGAAAAGAACGATCATCGTCACTAATCGGGTTTCACTTGGCTATGAAAGCTAGGAAAAGAATGATTGTCGCCGCTGAGCGGTTTTCGCTCAGCTACGGACAAAATATGGAAAAGAATAATTGTCGCTACCAAGCCAAGAGTTTTTCGCTCGGCTACGGACATATATGGAAAAGAACGATCGCCGCCGCCAAACGCTTTTTCGCGGCGTTGTTCATAAGAACTAACGAGATCTAATCGACTCATTTAAAAAACGGGATTGGAGCGGTTCCTTTTTAAGAAATTGCGATCTAAGCGAACCATTTAAAAACTTGGTTATCCAAACGATCCGTTTTAAAAACTTGAGAACCAAACAACCATTTTTAAGGAACAGGATTTATGAAAAAAGCAGATGTCGCAATTATTGGAGCCGGGCTTTCCGGAATATTTGCCGCCTATGGGCTAATCAGCGCGCGCCCCGATCTTCATATTGTCTTATTTGAAGAAGGAGAGCCGATTGCGTCGCGTTCGTGTCCGATTATTCGAGGCGACGTGTCAAAATGTATTCATTGTAAAAAATGTGCGGTTATGCACGGTTTTGGCGGTGCGGGCGCCTTTTCAGACGGAAAGTTTAATTTTACGGCGGAATTTGGAGGCTGGTTGACGGACTACATGTCTGCATCGCAGGTTATGAAGCTCATTGAGGATGTGGACGCCGTCAACGTGAAATTCGGTGCGAACGGCCAGATTTATTCGACAGAAACGCCGGAAAGTGAGGCAATCCGCCGTCGTGCGCTGTCTTACGATATTCATCTTCTAAATGCGCGCTGCAAGCACCTTGGGACTGAGAAGAATTTTCAGGTGCTAATGAACCTGTACGAATGGATCGACAAGCGGATTGAGCTTCATTGCAACACGTCTGTGAGTTCCATCACGCCTATGATTAATGGCAAGCCTGTTCTTCACGAAGAAGGCAACGTTCCCGACTCCTATGTGCTCGAAACATCTAAGGGTAAGTGCGCGTGTGATATTCTTATCGCTGCTCCTGGGAGATCCGGATCGGAATGGTTTAGTAATATCTGTCGTTCACTCAAGCTTCCCGTGCTCAACAATCGAGTAGACCTTGGTGTTCGTGTTGAGCTCCCCGCGCTGGTGTTCAAAGATATCACGGACGCCATGTACGAGGCGAAGCTAAAGTACATGACTCGCGTATACAAAGATGTTGTGCGGACGTTCTGCATGAATCCCTACGGATATGTTGTGGCAGAAAACACGGACGGCATCGTCACTGTAAATGGACATAGTTACGATGATCCGAATCTTCGCAGTGAGAATACCAACTTCGCGTTACTGGTCAGCAACCGTTTTACAGAACCGTTTAAAGAACCGAATCGCTACGGTCGCCACATTGCATCGCTTTCAAATATGTTAGGCGGAGGCGTGATGGTGCAACGTTTGGGTGATTTGCGCGACGGCCGTCGGACGAACGAGCACCGCATGTCAAAGAGCTTCGTAAAACCAACGCTTGACGCAACACCGGGCGATCTGTCACTTGTGCTACCTAAACGTCACCTCGACAACATACTCGAGATGATCAACGTGTTGGATAAGCTTGCTCCGGGCACGGCCAATGCCGACACGCTCTTGTACGGTGTCGAAGTGAAATTTTACAGCGCGAGACTGAAGCTTTCCAATACATTTGAGACCGGCTTGCGAAACTTTTTCGCGATTGGCGATGGCGCAGGGATTACGCGCGGTCTCTCTCAAGCAGGCGCAAGTGGCCTTCACGTAGCACGCTCTATACTAGGAAGAATGAATTCCGGAAAATAGCGCCATTGCGACAAAAGCAA
>JAAZJV010000318.1 GCA_012800135.1 Clostridiaceae bacterium
CGTTCTTCAAGGCAGATGGTTTCGGTAATGACAGCGGCCGCTCCGGCGTTGATACATCTCTGAATTCCTTCTGCGTTTCCTGCCCAAGGGCCTGCTGCCGTGACAATCGCATTCTTCAGTGTCATGCCTGCCAGTTCTACATCATATGCCATATCGGTTACCTCGTCTTAATCAAACCATTCGTAAAAGTCTTGCGTATTGCCGCACGATTCGCGAATCTTAAGTTTAGGCTGAAGGATCAGATCGTGAGGCATATCTACATAGGGTAATATTCCCTCTATTTGATCGATCAGCATGCGCGCAGCGGCCATGCCGAGTTTCTTAGAAGGAAGTTCCAGAGCGGTAAGTGCCGGAGAAAGGACACTGCAAACGGCAGAATCGGTCAGGCTCGCAAGCGCCATATCATCCGGAATCTTGATTTGCGCATCACGTGCCGCTTTCATCGCGCCGATCGCCTGCAAGTCACTGGCTGTGACGAGTGCCCCCGGTATACTTTTGCTAAGGATTAATCGCTGTACGGTAAGATAGCCTCCGCGGACACTGTTTTCCGCCTGTGCCGACGAAAAGAAAACGGTGTGACCGGCACCGCGCAATGCACGGTGAAAACCGCTATTCATCTGTTCAGAAGTACTGCTATTCGTTTCTTCGAGAAGTGCCATAATGCTGCTGTGGCCTAGTTCAATCAGATGCCGTGTCATGCGCAGGGCGCCTTCTTCGATATCTAAGTAACAGAGTGTATCGTTGGAAAGAATGCGATTCTTGCCAATATGTACCCGCGGGAGCCCAAGATTTTGCATTGACAGTGCTTTTTCAAGATCAAGTTGAGAGTTAACTTGAATTATGCCGTCTACTTTGCGGTTGATCATCATGTCGACGAATTCCGCTTCACGTGTAGGCAGATTGCTCGTCTGACCGAAAAGGACGGCGTAGGCTTTGTTCCCGGCTACCGTTTCTACTCCGGAGATGATTTGTTGAAAGAAATTCGTTTCAATGCCGGGAATTAACAACGCGATCGTTTTCGATGATTCTAAGTTGAGGCTCTGTGCAAACCAGTTCGGTGTGTAATTGTATTCATGCATGACGTTCAGGACGTGCTCACGTGTCTTGTCGCGTACGCGCTCAGGGTGATTGATAACACGAGAGACGGTGGCGACTGATACGCCTGCAAGTTCAGCGATTCTTTTAATGTTCATCGGTTTACCAAGTGCTCTCTACTAAATATTTAAAGGAAGTGTCTTCACATCGCACATGCCTTAGAAAAAGGGGCATCGTCGTTTCTTGGTTGAAAGCGTTCTCATTATACATTAGTGGGGCGCATTTATAATAGGCATGCTTGCAAGAAACCGTGTCAACTGATTGTTTGGCATGAATACCAAAGCAGGGAGGAAAGTGATGGCCTCATTATCCGTTTTTAATCGGATACAGCGTCAGTTTTGTTTAATTTGGAGGTTAGCTTAATAAACAATAATGTGAGAGTATCATCAGTTTTTTGTTGACAGAACGAACAAGATGTCTTAAAGTGGTTTTATCTTGATATGTAAATAGTTACATATTCTGAGGACTAGGAGAGGGAGGTAACTCTATGAAAGAAGCTGCAAAAGACAAAGCACAGCATGCTGACGTAGACTTTTCGCTGGAAC
>JAAZJV010000090.1 GCA_012800135.1 Clostridiaceae bacterium
AAAGTTGAAAAAGTGCCATCGGGCAAGATTCCGAATAATTGGGGTAACTTTTTTGGAGAAATACCTTGGACATACGATGAGGTGCGTGGAGAGTATTATCTGCATTTATTCGCGAAAGAACAGCCGGACCTTAATTATCGAAACGAGAAAGTGATTGAAGCAGTTGAAGAAGTCATGAAGTTTTGGCTGGATCGCGGTGTCGTCGGTTTTCGATGTGATGTGATTAACATCCTCTACAAAGAGTCGCTGAAAAACGGGAAACCGAAACCTGCATTAACAGGTATAGAGCATTATTTATCGACGCCGGGATTACATCGATTGCTTCAGCGTTTCAGCCAAAATGTGTGGTCAAAGTACGATGCGTTTACGGTGGGAGAGACCGTTTTTATTACGACGAAAATGGCAGATGATTTGTCTAATCCTGCACGGCAAGAATTGAGTGCTGTTTTTTCGTTTGAGCACATGGAAACGGACTGTTTCAAGATTAAATGGTTTTTACGCCCATTCTCGCCTAACAGATTTTTCAAAACGCTTACGAAATGGCAGGAAAAGCTGTTCTGGAACACGCTTTATTTTGAGAATCATGACCAGCCTAGGTCGGTCTCACGATTCGGCGATGCAGATCGCTATCATCGGGAGAGTGCTAAGGCTTTAGCTATTCTTCTGATGGGTTTGAAGGGCACCGTTTTTCTTTATCAGGGTCAGGAAATCGGCATGACGAATTTTGACTTTGATTCGATGGACGAGCTGCACGATATAGAATCACACAATATTTGGAAAATTGGCAAGCGGTTACGTCTGCCTGAACGACTTCTTTGGAAAATGATGAAGACAAAGAGTCGTGATAATGCGCGAACGCCGATGCAATGGAGTGATGTGCCAAATGCCGGTTTCACGACAGGGAAACCGTGGTTAGGCATTAATCGCAATTATAAGCAAATTAATGTTAAAAGTGAAAAACTGGATCCTGAGTCAATTTTGCAATTTTATCAGAAAATGATTCGCTTTAGGAAAAAAAGCAAAGCTATGCGTTTTGGGGAATTTAGGGAGTTATATAGACGCGAATCCGTCTACGCTTTTGAACGTGTTTATTCACCGGTAGATCAAAGGTCGACAGATGTTTTTGACTCTGCAAAGGGCATCGAAAACGCGTTGGTCGGAGAGGGCGATCAAGAAGAAAAACTGATTATAGTTGTAAATTTGTCGTGTAAACGTAAAAATAATCCTTATAAAGGCAAGTGCCTTTTCTCTTCCTATGAACGAGATGAGGTAGGTAGCATGCTCGATCCGTACGAAGCAGCGATCCTACAGTTTATGTGAAAGTGTTTTGTGAGATGAAGGGGGTGCAAATTGTCAGCAATTGAAATTCGTGACCGGACGTTTTTATTAAATACGAAGAAGACGTCATATCTGTTTATGGTTAACGAGTACGGCCATGTTGAGCATATTCATTATGGAAAAAAAGTGCGAATTGAGGATGCTGAAGCTTTGCGATACAAACGGACAATCCCTTATGGATCTCTACTAGTTTATCCTTCTGCTTCTTCTAACCCCTCTACACCGAATGGAGCAAATTCTGATTCGGCGTCAGGAGTTTATTCTAACAAGCCGATAATTTCTTTTTCAGCGCACGATTCACATTCTAAAACGACATTCTCTTTGGACGATGATTCTTACGCAAGTTCTCGTTCTGGTAAAACATCTGATTTTAGTTCTGTTGACAATTCGCGCACTTGTTTTCGATCTGAACGATTGCAGTCTTTGTTAAAAAATCCGGAATACCCTTCCTCGGCATATTTGGAAAATGTCGATCGAAGCTCCGATCAAACATATAGCCTTGATAACGTGCTTCTCGAGTGGTCAGGCAGTGGACGAGGGGATTTTAGAACATCGCCTATTGAAATTG
>JAAZJV010000009.1 GCA_012800135.1 Clostridiaceae bacterium
CAAAGGTCTCTCCCTCTTTCTTATATCCCAAATTTTCATAAAAAGGCACCACCGTAACGCGCGCCATCAGTCGTATGCGTTTTTTCTTCCTTCGCATCGCCTCTTCTTCCAATCGAAGAATAATGGCTGTCCCTATGCCTTGGCGTCGCCAAGATTCATCCACCGCGACGTACCGAATAATTGATTCCTCCGAGGAAGAGTCCTTTAGCGTCGCCATCGCAACAAGCTGCTCTCCGTGAAAAGCACCGAGGATGCAATCTTCATTTTCACGAGACAAGTCATCCTCAGCGATTGATTTGCCTATTGGCCTGCGAAGGATTTCATGGCGAAGAAGCAGCGTCTGCCCATAATCGTCACTATTGATATCGATGATTCTAAAATCGAGTTGATCCAACTTTATTTTTGTATCCGACATTTTTCCCCTTGCCTTTGCAAATCCAGTTCATGACTTATTTCATTACAGAAGGTTTAAAGAGTGTTTTCTCTATTTTTCTCTTAAATAACGTTTCGCTACTTTCGTATCATACCGTGAAAAACATAAATCTTAAAGCACAATATTCTTTTGTTGTAGAAGCTTGAAGGGAGATTTGCCGAGTCTTCAGCGTAAGCGACGATTATTTCAAACAGATCATTGCATAGAACGATAGATTAAAACGATAGATAAATGCGTTACAATAGTGACATCCGCCGCAGCGCTTCTCTCTTAAATGTCTGATATAACTGAACTGTGATAGTATCATTCATCTAGAACGTACACGCTGAGAGGCTAATAAACGACGAAAGATACCGTCTGATCGCGCAGATGAGAAGAAAAGAAAACAACATCAAACCGAATGAAAGTATTCTGTTACACCGTCGTTCTCTTCAGAGAACATATGATATTGAGACGCCGGACAGAAATAGCAAAATGAGAACCAGTGTTTCTTCCCAATTCCTTATCAATTATATGAAACGGTTTTGTCGTGATCGTAGTAATGATGTGCCTTTCGGCTCACATCACCTCGACGCGAAAAGCACACGTAAAAATTGCACCGGTAAATGCCTCGCTTTTTTACTTGTCCAGCTCGCTCTTGTCTTTTATCTAATCACGTTTTTCGTATGGATGACCGCCGCACCCGCAACAGCGGTTGCTTTAGATACATTGCGAACAGGAAAAATCAACGACGTTCCTTTTTCTCTGGATGACGTCACGTTACACTCCACAACAGCTTGCGTGCGCGTATATCTTCATGGAAACGTCATAGATCTCGTAGACTTAAGAAAGAATGATCCCGTCTATACTGCCTCGCTAGTGAAGATGATGACTCTCTATACATCTTATAGATTAATGGAAACGAAAGGGATTGATCCTTCCCAAACGGTAACCGTTGCCGCCTCAGATCTCGAAGGCCTTTATGAAATGGACGCGTCCGTTATGGGATTGAGCGTGGGCGAGACGTTGCCCTATAAGGATGTCCTATATGGCTTAATGCTTCCCTCCGGTGCTGATGCGGGACGCCTTCTGTCGCGAACACTAGCAGAAAATGGTACGGCCTTTATTGATGCTATGAATCAAGACGCTACAAGTCTTGGTCTCAAGGCATCGCATTTTACGAATACGTCCGGCCTTTTCGAACCTGAAAATCTATCGACCATGAGCGACATGGCGACTCTGCTTCATGCTCTCTATGAAGAGCCTTTTCTCAGAGAAATTATATCCACGCGTGCGTACCGGACAAAGCCCACAAACAAGCGACCCGAGGGGCATACGCTCACCCACACGATCGTCACGACCGGTTTGTTGGAGGGCATTAACACAGAAAAAATCGGAGGAGGAAAAACAGGATCTTTGCAAGAATCCGGTTATTGCCTCGCATCTTACAGAACATTCGGAGACGCGCTTGTTATCATCACAACAACCGGCGCTTTCCGCCGCGGTGATAATTTGCGGGATCACAATGCCATTTACGATGCTCTTCAAAAACAATGGCCCCCTGAAGGATCACCTCTTACTCTCGCAGGTGCGCCGGAAGTCACGACCCCGGAAACAAAATCACCGCCCTCCGACGTAACAGAACTACCGAAGGCAACGACATCTTTAACTGCCGATCTGCTAAATGAACTGCCTTCCCAACCATCTTCTGAAGACCGAGGCATTGCTCAAACTATAGGCATCGTTATGGCCGCTCTTTTGCTTGTTCTCTCTCTAGGGCTGTTGGTAAGTTTAATTCTGAGAAACAAGAAAGAAGACGACGAAAGAGAACGCACTCGTAGACATCACTAGCCTAGAACTCTTTCGCCAAGCATCGTCACAAAATGTCGCATCTATCGGACAGAAAACGGTGAAAAAACAGTTGAATGTTACCATTCGTCATCTGATGTTGTTTCTTCCTGATCATCCAACACAATTGCATCCAATTGATCTTGCGCCAAGGTGTCTTCACATGCTTTAAACGGTTCATTCTCGACGAGTGCGTCATTTGGAGCACCGCCTTCAAAATCGCCCAAATCAAAGCGCTCAACATATGTCTTTATTTCATGAATAAGATTTTGGCCTTGTCCAATATATGATCTGTAGCTTAAACATTCTTGTTCCAGAGACTTCTTCTCTTCTTTAAGCGACGCGACTCTTTCCTCATGTGCACGTTCCTCATCGCGGTGTCGGGCACGATAGAGGAACAATTCCTGCTCTGCGCGGACACGCGCTTCGCGCACGATATTTTCTCCTTCAAGGCGCGCTTCATCAAGAATTGCCTCTGTATAGTTTAGGGCTTCCTCTTTTTCCGCATATGTCTCAAGCTTTTCTTTCAGCGCTTCTTTTTCCTGAGTTATCGCAGAAAGCTGTTCTTTAAGAAGCTCTTGCTCTTCCTTGGCGTCTGACAACGTTCGTTTCATTTCTTCGAAGACAAGAGATTGCTGATCGAGCTTGCTCAATAATGTTTTGTTTTCATCTTCAAGCGCAACGTGTTGTTCTTGGATAGCCAAATAGCGTTCTTTAAATCGTGCCACATCGTTCTGAGTTTGATGAAGCACGTTGCTCTTTTCTTCTTCCTGTGCTCTCTCATGCTTCTGTCTGTCTTCGACACAAGGCTCAAGGCTAGGGGCGTCGATTTTCTCTTGCAACGCTGTACTCATCGCCGCGACAGCGACAGCCGATCCTCCGCTAGCAACGCCCGCAGCAGTCTCTTCCATCGCATCGTCTTCTTCATCCATCGCACCGTCTTCTTCAAACGAAGAAACATGAGTTATTTTTTGATCCTTCATACTCATTGCTTCTTTGAGCTCTTTTAGCTGCAGCTCTAAGTCAATGATTTTTGCTCGTTCTTTCTCTACAGCATCGTCACAGAAAGACCGCGCACGAACCAACAGATCCTTGAATTTTTTATAGACATCAGTTTTGTCGTAGCCAAACATCGCTGTCTTGATCTCAAGATGCTTAACAAATTGAACCATTTCTTTATCGAACAGATATTTGACGGATGTTTCTAGAGTTTCCATATGGCGCTCCTGTTATTTTCTTTGTGTCTCTATTTTCTTTATCTCGTTGCTATATCTTACTGCGTCGACCATTTCCGGTCATTTCTTATTGTTTTTTATCTCTGTCTAACGGAAAAAAATGAATCTGTTGCTTTTTCAGGCAACAGCTTGTTTATGTCATAATTTTACCACGATACGTCGCTTTCTTTGCCCTTATTGCCTTCTTGAGTCGAGGCAAAAGAAATAGAGCAGCCGTTAGAAACAGTCCTAAAAGGGTCATCAAAAGACCTGCATAAAAGCCATCTGGGATGAACCTCGCCGTTATCGTGTGCTCACCCGCACTCAAGGGAAGCAAAATAAAGCTGCCACGAATATTCTCGAATGAAACAGGGACACCGTCAACTTTAAAATGCCAGCCGGGATTCCACGTAGTGGGAATAAAAAGACAGCCTTCTTCCGGCGCCTCTATTTGTCCAGAGAACGAACCTGAAGAAAAGTGCTCCATGCGCATCGGATAAAGTGACAAGCGCTGTTTCGTTTCCTGCCAAGCCATCTCATTTAAACGACCTATATACGCTCGGAAGGTGCCATTAATCCGCCGATCAGAAGGCATACGAACTCGAAAATGAATCTGCGTTCCTTCCTGAAGGAAACCCATATCGCCGATCCCTGTTTTCTGTGTTCCCAAATGGAAGAACTCCTGATCACGGATAAATCCGTTCGCATAATTGATTCGACATGACTCGTCTTCCCAGAAAATATAGTACTGCCCGTCTAAAGGAACGTCATACACAAGAAACGCCCATTCATCATTTCCCTCATCTCTTATTACGCGGAAAGAGTACGGATCATCGGTCCTTTCTACATAGCATCCCTCAAAATCCCATGTATCAAACGCTTCTTTTTCTAAAACATTCATGTTGCCACCAAAGGAGGCAACCAAACGATTCTGCACATCTAACGCGTCAACCGGCATTTCTTCCATGTTGAGAACCATTGTTTCACGTGAAACAAAATAACCAAAAGGAAGGGCATCCGGGTTCTTTAGCAATTTCATCGTCTTTCCGGAGGCCACCTCTTGTCGAATGCGGTCATCGAAGATGCGATCGTTTCGGACGATCTGATGATCAATGGACAACAAGCTGTCCATAACAATCGTTGACTCTTTATACTGGAAGCTGTTCACACCGTTTACTGGATAACCGAGGTCTTCAAAAAACGCTATCGAGGATTTCGGAAAAGGTGAACTGAAAAGAGAAAATCCCGGATAACCAAAAAGCATCGGATCATTGACACAGGTATCAGGTAACATCTCACAGCGCCAATGTTTTCCAGCGTGATCTGCGCGAAGTTGCTTCACGTAGGCCGAGACTTCACGAGCAGCATCGTTGGCAAGATAATACTGTCGATCCCCCAAAGGCGCTACTTCTTGATATAGAGCGGCGTTCGTAAAACCATGGAATAGAAGTTCAAACACAACAAGAAAAAACAGTGCAAGCGCTGCATTGCGATGGGCAGTTTTTGCTCTTCGTTCATCACAATTCATCGCAGGGAAGTGAATAAAAGTAATTCGGGACGAATAACGCGAAACCCATGCCCGTCCACGATGCAAAAGATTTTTTGGCTCACGTTTAGCTCGCAATGATCTGCGATCTTCCTTATCTTTTTTTGCATTATTGTCACCTCTACGCAGCATGCTCCATTTTTGATGACGCTCTGATCCTTTTGACCGTTGGCGAACGTAATGAACGCCTTTTGTCAGTTTTTGCTGTTTCGATGTTGCATCCTCAAACGGCTCATAATGACGCAACGCGACGAGGTAAGCGATGCCAAATACCGTCATAGCGATCAATCGCCAATGTGAGAGGGTATTATCAACATCCCAAGCTTGCTCGCTCAAAAGGAGAATCAATATTACGGCTACGGTTGCTCCCAAGAGAGGCCATTTTGTCTTCAACGCATCACCAGCTGCCTGATACGCCATGGTAATCACAAGAAAAACAAAAACAAATGCGTATCTGAAATCGAGCGAATTGGGATAATGAGCGCCATGCCAGAGAAAACTTAACGTTCTTGACTGCATGGACAAAAAAAGGAATGCAAGTAACATTCCATATGCCGCTCGCACCTTAAGAGCCCTTTTTGTCTTTATAAAAAATGCAGGAAGTAAAAGAATCGTAAGGATGCCGCTATAAATGTTTGGTAGACCGGACATGATCTCAGGTTTACGAAGAGGCGTCAGACGTAAGAGCGTGCTCAAGGCTGGCTGTGTAAACGTAAACCCTTTGGGAAAGGCATCTCCGGCAGCAGAGGTAATTGCGAGCGCTTTCGCCGTTGGCCAGAGAACAACGCCGGCAATCAGCGCGGCAAGTATAGAAATCCCTATGAAAATCGTAAACGATGTCAGACCGTAGAGCGGTCTCTTTTTATTCGGGCTGAATTGAACGGTGAATACAAAGAAAAGCAAGAAAAGAAAAGCACAGGCAAAAAAGCCTGTATAGTAGTTCGTGATCAGAATGAACACTGTGCCAACGAGAAATCGGGCGGGTCGTCGTTCCTTAATTATCTGTACTAAACCGTAAGCGGCAACGGGCAGGAACACGAGGGTATCGAGCCACATGATGTTCCAGCTATAAGCGTACACCCACGCGGAGAGCGCATAAAAAGTGCTGAATAGTGGCGATAACGGATCATCCCGCCTAAAGGCGCCTGATAAAAAGTCTCTGAAAAAGAGCCCCGCTAAACCAAGCTTTAACAGCGTGATCATCGTGATCGCTTCGGCAATATATTCTGCAGGATAAAGAATCGTTAATAGATTAAGAGGGCTTGCAGAGTAATAAGTGAAGAAACTGTAGAAATTGACGCCAAGGCCACCATTCCAAGAAAAGAACAGCCCGTCTCCTGACAGTATTTTACGACGAAGCTCGAGAAGGAATGGTGCGTACTGATGATACATATCGTACGCGAGGAGATGTTTATTCCCTGCTGGCCACAGCCCATAGACACAATAGCCAAGGTAAAAGAGCGCCGCCGGCAAAAGTAGCGCTAAAATTCGTTGCTTCAGAGCTTCCGTACGTTGCCGCTCCTGCAAAGGCGTCCTCCGCAGAAGCGTAGGCTGCTTGATCCGTTTAAGCTTCATTTTACTTTCACCGCTTAGTGCACTGTTTGGCACGCAATATTTTTAATAATATTTTTAATTATGAACGTTATACCCTGACGAGTCTATCAATTAGGCGCTCTCTTTCATCACCCGAATGATAATAAATGACGATTTTGCCCTTTCCTTGCGATTCATTAAGCGTCACTTTTGAACCTAAAACGCGGCGCAAACGATCTTCAACCTCTTTGATCTGCGCTTGCAGCTGATCTTTCTGCCTCTGATCAATTTCTGTTTTCGGAGGAGAAGGAAGGGTCATTTTCTTGACCATTCGTTCCGTATCTCGAACGGTTAGCTGTTTTGCCAAGACAGCATCTGCCGCGCGATTCTGAGCCGCCGCGTCTGATAGTGCGAGAATAGCGCGGGCATGTCCGGCGGAGAGACTGCCTTGCCGGACTAAATCGAGAATCGGTTCCGGCAATTTCAGCAAACGCAGCTTGTTGGCGATTGCTGATCGACTCTGACCAAGAACGGCTGCGATATTCTCCTGCGTCATGTCATAATCATTAATCAACCGCTCAAGTGCCATTGCTTCTTCAACGGGGTTCAGGTCTTCACGGACAACGTTATCAATCAACGCTTGGCGATGTACGTCAGCATCATTCAGATCACGTACAATCACGGGAATTCTATTAATTCCGGCAATCTTCGCTGCACGCCAACGACGTTCGCCGGCAACAATCATATATTGATCTTGCTGTTCCGTAGGCGTCACAATAAGAGGCGAAATTACGCCTTGATTTGCCATGGAATTCGCCAACTCCTGCAATTTATTCTCATCGAACTCCTGGCGAGGTTGAGTTGCATTTGGAATAAGTTGCCTTGGAGGGAGCATTAGAATACGCTCTCCACTCTCCTCTGTTTTTTCTCGAGCAAGAGACTGCTCACTGATTAGGGCGCCTAAGCCTCGCCCTAGCGCGCTCTTTGAACGCGTCCTCTCATCGTTTCTGCGTCTATTTTTCCCATTAGCCATACATCGTCCTTTCAAAACGTGCCAATTTCCTTCGCTTTCCACTGCTTACTTGAGAAGCGCCTTAACAATTCCTCCGCCAACTTACGATAGCTCTTCGCTCCCTTAGAGCGTTTGTCATATTCAAAAATTGTCTGTCCAAAACTTGGCGCCTCGCTAAGGCGCACATTTCTCGGAATATACGTTTCAAGATAATTCTCCTGAAAATACCAGGCAACTTCTTGCTTCACCTGTTTAGAAAGCTGAGTGCGCGTGTCGAACATCGTTATAAAAACACCTGCCAAGCGGAGTTCAGGATTATAACTGCGTTTGACAAGATCAAGAGTTGTCATGAGTTGCATAAGCCCTTCCAAAGCATAATATTCAGCCTGAACAGGAATTAAAACGGTGTCCGCGGCTGTCAATGCATTGATCGTTAACAATCCAAGAGAGGGCGGACAATCGATCATGATATAGTCATAGCTCTCTTTGCAGTCTCCGAGAAGCCTTTTTAGTCGATACGCACGATCCGGCACGTCAACCAGCTCTATTTCTGCTCCAACAAGATCAATCGTTGCGGGAAGAACATCCATGCGCTTTCGAATGTTAAAGATGGCATCCTTACATGAATGCGCTTCATTCACCAACACCTCGTACATTGAAAGATCAAGTGTCTTTTTTGAAATACCGAGTCCGGAAGTGGAGTTCCCTTGTGGATCTGAATCAACAAGAAGTACCCGCTTGCCTTTCTCTGCCAGAGCACTGGAAAGATTGATACACGTCGTGGATTTTCCAACGCCTCCTTTTTGATTGGCCACCGCAATGATCATTCATTCATCCTTTACTCGTGATGATATTCCTGCACAATTATCATGGCAGATTGTATCGATTGACTTACATTATATGTGTTCTCTTTGCAACAGCTTGGAACGCACCCCATCACATGTCACTAAAACAAGCTGAAACCATCTCCGGCGTCGTTGCATAAGATGTTACAAAGCGACAGACTCGTGTGTTATCAGGCAAGACTGCCCAGCGTTCAAAGATCGCACGCTCCTTAAGTTTCTTCTCATCCTCTTTATCTAATATGACAAAGATTTGATTGCTAACGGGAGGCATATACAGCTGATAACCACGCTCTTTGAAATAATCAGCTAACATAAGAGCCATGCTGTTTTCATGGCGACCTATCTCATAATAGAGGTCATCTTTGAATAACTCCCTAAATTGAACGCCGAGCAACCGTCCCTTTGCGAGCATGCCTCCTCGTTGTTTAATAACATAGCGCAGAGCATTTTTAAGATCACTGTTTGTCACGACAAGAGCTTCTCCAAATAATGCACCGCATTTCGTGCCGCCGATCGTAAACATATCTGCATACTTCGCAAGATCAGGCAACGTAATGGTCGCCACGCTGGATGTGAGCGCAGAGGCTAATCGAGCACCGTCGACGTAAAGATAGAGATTCCAATTATTTGCCGCGCGGCGAAATGCTTTAAGCGTATCTAAGCTAAAAATCGTTCCCAGCTCGCTCGTTAAAGAAACATAAATCATTCCCGGCTGCACAGTGTGCTCGACGCTAGGATCTTCGTAATGGGCTCTACAGAGCAGATCAATCGCATCGGGATCAATAATCCCGTCAATAGAAGGAGTAACAAGGATCTTATGTCCGGCCGCCTCAATGGCACCTGTTTCGTGAACATTTATGTGTCCTGTTTCTGCGGACAAGACTCCCTGCCAAGGCTTTAGTCCTGCGACACAGGCAATAATATTGGCCTGTGTGCCGCCCACAACAAATTGAACCATTGCTTCAGGAGCTAAACATGCCTTTCTGATGAGATTACGGGCGTCTTCACAAAATTCGTCATGTCCATAACCCGTCGTGAATAACGCATTTGTTTTTTCAAGCGCTTCCAATAAGCGAGGGTGGCAACCCGTATTATAGTCGTTTTCAAAAGAAACTCTCTCTTGACTCATTGCTGTCGTCTTCCTTCTAATATTTCTTCTCGGTTCTCTGTTATATCTTCTCTTTTCTCTGCGGTCATAAACACAGCTCTAATCCCTCATCACGTCGCTTCTTTGAGATGATGATCCCGCTGCAAACCATATATTAGTTGAACAACGGACTATTTGTTTGCCTATTACCTGCAAACAGTGACTCTTAGCTCCCTTTTTGTCGAAGAAGACACCTCCTTCTTACCAACATGCCTTAAAATTAAGCCGCCTTGACAGAAAAAACGGATCATAGCAGTTGGCAAATAGGCAACTTTTTCACAGACATAAGTATAAATGACCATTCTTTTAAATCCAACTACTGCCAATCGACGACACTGTCAAAACGTCATCAAAACAAACAGCATTCTTATCTCAGATGAAACCCAATTCAAGGTCGCATTCAGAAAACAAGCGGGAAATCTATGCTTTTGAAGCCGCATTCGAAGAATAGTCGCCTTAACGTCATAAATCACTCAATATGTTTCACGTGAAACATTTCTCAAACAATGTATATGCTGTACCGGAAAGCTGTAATATTAAGATGCTTTTATTTTATGAATGATTTAAGAACAAGGGAGAACTGGTTGAAGCCGTCGCCCTTGTTCTTTGGCATCAAAATTCTTCAGATCCCCTAAAACTCCGCGAAATTAGAATTCTAAAGAAACATCAAAATCACATCAAAACTCAGATATTCTCAGGTATTCAGATATTAAGGATACAAAGAAAATCAACCACGTGATCTCAAAAACCAGAGTCCATCCTTACTTTCAAAAGCAAAGGCCTGCACATCAATAACGAATAGAGATCCTATCGTCGCGATGCACAGACCTTAGGGTCTAAACAGCTCTTTGTTCTTAGTTGTCAAGATTGGCGTGTTTTGCGTTAGCCCTAATGAATTCACGGCGTGGCTGGACGCGATCGCCCATGAGAAGGGTGAACGTCTCGTCGGCTCTTTGAGCATCTCCAATTTTCACACGGAGCAGTTTACGCTTCTCCGGATTCATGGTTGTTTCCCAAAGTTGATCTGAGTTCATTTCGCCTAGGCCTTTGAAACGTTGAAGTTTCGGGTTGTTCCATCCGGTCTGCTCTTTGATAATATCAACATCACCGGCGTCATAAGCATAATGCACTTCTTTATCCTGAGAAACACGGTAGAGTGGCGGACAAGCAATATAGACATGGCCGGCTTCGACGAGTGGACGCATGTAACGGAAGAAGAACGTCAAAAGCAGTGTGCGAATATGCGATCCGTCGACATCAGCATCTGCCATCAATATGACTTTGTGATAACGAAGACGCGATAAATCAAAATCATTGCCGATTCCGGCGCCCAAAGCCATCACGATCGGCATGAGCTTCTCATTATCGAGCACTTTGTCCACACGTGATTTCTCAACATTCAGCATTTTTCCCCATAGAGGAAGAATTGCCTGATATTTGCGCTCGCGACCGTTTTTTGCAGTGCCTCCCGCGGAATCCCCCTCAACGATAAATAGCTCGCAGAATGTCGGATCTTTTTCTTGACAGTCCGCGAGTTTACCGGGAAGCGCATTACTTTCTAATGCACTCTTTCTTCGCGTCAAATCGCGCGCCTTACGCGCCGCCTCTCGCGCCTGCGAAGCCGACACACATTTATTTAAAATCATTTGCGCTATCTGAGGCGTTTCCTCAAGAAACTGCATGAGTTTAGTGTTGACCGTTGATTCTGTTACAGTGCGTACTTCCGCGTTTCCTAAGCGCGTTTTAGTCTGTCCTTCAAATTGAGGATTCTGCAGTTTGACGCTGATGATGGCGGACATTCCCTCTCGTATATCCTCGCCCTGCAGGTTCTTGTCTTTCTCTTTTATAAAACCGTACTTTCGTCCGTAATCATTGACAGTCTTAGTTAGCGCGGAACGAAAACCGGTCATATGTGAACCGCCTTCAATCGTCGCAATATTGTTGGCGTAGGAATATACGTTTTCGTTGTACGATTCATTGTACTGAATGGCGACCTCGACGAAGCAATCTTCCACGGCATCCGAAAAATAGATCGGCACATCGTGAAGTACCGTCTTATTCCTGTTTAAATACTCCACAAAAGAGACGATGCCGCCCTCATAATGCAACTTTTTAATTACCGGCGGATCCTGACGCGCATCGACAAGTGTAAATGCTGCCTCTCGATTTAAGAAAGCCATTTCGCGGTAACGCGTAATCATGGCATCAAAATCTATCTCTGTCTCATCAAAAATTTCCGGATCGGGTTTAAATGTAGATATCGTGCCCTGCTTATCGGTCTCTCCAAGGACCTGTAGCGGAACTGTCGTCTTGCCGCGTTCAAAACGAATGAAGTAAGACATCCCATCGCGATTGACAATAACTTCCATCCATTCTGACAACGCATTAACAACGGCCGCACCAACCCCGTGAAGACCACCGGAGATGGTATAAGCGCCGCCACCAAATTTGCCGCCAGCGTGCAACATCGTATGCACGACTTCAACTGTAGGGATCCCCATCTGGTGATGAATACCAACCGGGATACCAATGCCGTTATCTTCTACGCGAACGGACTGATCCGGATTCACCGTCACTTTAATAGAGTCACAACGTCCGGCAAGCGCCTCATCAACCGAGTTGGCAACGATCTCATAAATCAGGTGATGTAAACCGCGTAATGTTGTGTCTCCGATATACATACCGGGACGCGTGCGCACGGCTTCCAAACCCTCTAGAACCTGAATGTCATCTTCGTCATAGGAATTTGTGACCGTCGTGTCAAAATCGGTAAGATCAACCGGCAAATTCTCAATATCTTCTTTAAAAGTATCGGTTGTGTCCGAAAGCGCGTAAA
>JAAZJV010000091.1 GCA_012800135.1 Clostridiaceae bacterium
GCGCGAGGTTCGTTTTGTACGGTTTCGTGAAAATTGCCGTCATAGGTTCGACACGTTCTTCTCCGTCACGTTCGATGACCAGTTCAGCATGCAACACGGCGAGTGCTGACATGGTATCTGCCGCGGGAGACGCGTTGGCCAGGTTGCCGCCGATGGTAGCGCGGTTACGCGTCTGAAGTGATCCGACGGCACCGCAAGCTTCTGCGAGAATGGGGGCGTACTGTTTTACCAACGGGTCGTGCGAGATTACTTCGTGTGTTGTACACGCGCCAATCAACAGCATGTCATCGGCTTCGGATACGCCGTGCAACGCCTCAATCGGAAAAATGTCGATGACGGTACAGTCTTTGTAAACATCATCTTCGCGACCGTTGACGAGCACATCGGTTCCGCCGGCCAGAATCTTGATCGGGCCGTCCGACGCTTTGACCGCTTCGTGGAAAGCCTCTACTGTTTTGACCTGTATATAATTACGTATCTTCATAAGTCGTTCCGCCTTCCTGTCTCTACGCCTTGTCCGCGGCGGTCGATGCCGCGTCAACGTCACGTTGTTTGTCTATCTCTTGAGCGATTTCCATGACACGCTCCAAGTTGAAAGGAAGCTGATTGATCGCACCGGGCTTGCCAAGTGCCATGTTCACGGCGCACGTGACTGCCGCAGCGGCAGGCTCGGTCGCCGGTTCACCGAGCGAGCGTCCGCCGAAAGCGGAACGCGGGTCGGGATGGCCGTTCAGAATGGGCACGTTTGTATCAGGAACATCCATGGCCGTCGGCAGCAAGTAATTGTTAAAGTTTTGATTGCTGAGAGCGGCTGTTCTGTTGCTGTGTCCGAGGTCTTCGATCAGCGCCATTCCCTGCCCCATGGCTAACCCGCCATATACTTGACCTTCAACGAATTGAGGATTGATGACGCGACCGGGGTCGTGGCAGCCGACCATTTTAACGACAGTTACATAGCCCGTATCGAGATCGACTTCGACTTCGGCTGCATGGCATGAGTACGTGTAAGAGTAGAAAGGTTCGCCAAAACCTTTTTCCTCATCCCAGTCGATGACGGGTACGGAGTAGGTGCCGACGGCGGCAGGTGTTAGGTTATACCCGTAAGCAATACTGACAACCTCATCAAACGAGAGATCGTATTCGCCGAAACGAACACGGTCGTCTTTGTAGATGACTTCGCCGATGTCATCACCGTACTTCATGGAAAGCCCCTTGTTCAGGATCACTTTAAGCCCTTTGCAGGCATCCGCGATTGCGCCGCCGCCGAGCATCGTGCCGCGTGATGCGATACAAGCGCCGGTTGCGGGCGAGCGCGATGTGTCGGTTTCACCCATGGTGACGCGTTCCGGGTTCACACCCATGCCTTCGGCGGCCATCATCATCTGGACGGTGCGAAGGCCCTGACCGATCTCTACAAGACCGATATTGACGTGAATACTGGCATCTTTCAAAATTTCAATCAGCACACGGGCAACGTCGAAACCGTTGCCGTCTGCGCCGACGCTTGCGCCGCGCATTGATGTGCTGATGCCGACACCGCGACGGACACGCCGTTTCGGATCTTTGTTTTCTTCTTTGTACTGCTTGAATTTTCGATCAAAGTCAATAGCTTCTGCCGCCTTTTCCATACAATCCCTGATCGATACTTCGTGGAAATCCATCAGGTGGCCGCAAGGGCTGACGTCGCCGTTTTTCAGAAGATTCTTGCGTCGGAATTCAGTGGGTGTCATCCCGAGTTTAGCGGCGAGTGTGTCGATGGTGTTTTCCAAGGCGTAGATGGCTTGAGGTGTGCCGAAGCCGCGCATCGAACCGGTGTGATTGTTATTCGTCAGGACTGCCGTTGAGCTGGAATGAACGTTGTCTACTTTGTATGGCCCCACGCCGAGAATGGCCGTCTTGAAAGCGACGGGTGGCGACATATTGGTGTACGCGCCGGCATCCAAAAAAGATATCATGCGAAGCGCCGTCAGCGTTCCGTCTTTTTTTGCACCGAGTTCGATATCAAATTCGATCGGATGGCGCTTGTAACTTTCGCGAATGGATTCTTCCCGCGTCAGAGTAACATGGGCGGGCCGTTTCGTCAGAAGCGCGATCAGTGAGACGCGAATCGCATTGGCTTCCGCCGTTTCGATCTTGCCGCCAAATGATCCGCCTACTGTGCTTGGCCGAAGGATGATCTGCGACATCGGGATGTTGAGCATCCGGTGGATGGAAATCCGCGCATTGTAGGGTGCCTGCATGGAGCCGTAAACCGCAACTTCATCGCGCATCGGGCTCGGCACGGCAGTTAGAGATTCAGGCTCAAGGTACGCGTGCTCGACGAAATCGGTTTTATAGTTCGTCTTGACGGTAACCTCGGCTTCTTCCAACGCCGCTTTGGAGTCGCCTTTGTTTACGTGAACTTCTCCGCAGATGTTGTCCGGATAATCCGGATTGATAGCAATATCGCTTTCCATTGCCATTTTCGGCGAGGCAAGAACGGGCAGATCCTCATAATCTGCGTAAATGAGTTTTGCCGCCTCATTGGCCTGTTCCTGTGTTTCCGCAGCGACGACGGCGATGACATCGCCGAAATAACGCACACGGTCATAAGCTATGGCGTACTGGTCTATGAACAGTTCGCCGAACATCTTGGCGCCGGGGATATCTTTTCCCGTCACCACTTTTACGACGCCTGGCATTTTCTCCGCTTCTTCTATGTGAACGGCTAGGAGCTTCGCATGTGCGCGCTCACTGTAGACGTTCTTGCAGAAAAGCATGTTGGTCAGACGGATATCAGCGCCATAAACTGCTGTTCCCTCTGCTTTCGCCCGGGCGTCAATCCTTTCAATGTTTTTCCCTAAAGTTGATGGATTTTTCATGTCGTGCCTTCCCTTCTGACACTATTTAGGACACAATGTGTAAAGTTATTGTAACTAATTACATTGTTTATGTCCATGACTTACAAAATGTATTTTTGTGAGTGGTTGATGATTGATGTCAACTATGATCAACGATCAACGCCAATAGAGTTTTAGGATCTTGTCGGGGCATCGCTCTACGCAAAGTCCGCAACCGTCACAACGCAATGTGTCGGTCACGATCGCGTTGTGGCTATCACGCTTGACAGCTTCCTTTAGGCAACTTTGCTTGCATAGGGTGCAATCAAGTCTTCTGCACGGTTCTGTGATCGTTATTGCAAGTGGGCTCGGAACGATGTCTTCAAAAGGTCGAAGTGACGCTAGGGCGACACCGCGGATGTCTTCGATGCCGGTGTAACCGTGAGATGCCATCCATGTTTCCATGGAGGTGATGATGGAAGAAATGATGTCGTAGCCGTGGAGTTGGATCGCGGAGGCAAGCTGAACTGCCGTTGCTCCCAGCATAAGGAATTCAAGCACATGTTCGAAATGGAGGACACCGCCTGAACTGATGATGGGCAATTGGGAATATTGGCGCAACATAGCTGTCATAGCTAAGGAGACGGGACGGATATTCGCTCCCGTGTAGCCGCCGTATGTCGGCATCAGGAGGCGTTTTCTTTCGATGTCAACGCCCAAGAGGCCTTTGAGCGCGTCGATGGCGCTGAAAGCGGAGACGCCGGCATTTTCCAGTTCTTTTAGAAAATCGGGAGACGATGCCGATTCGTAGGAGAGTTTAGCCATGACGGGGATATTGACCGTGTCTACGAGTGCATGAATGAAGTCTTCAGTGTCCGGTGAATGATAACTGATAAGCTTATTTCTGGAGCCGATGGGGGCGGACAGGCTGATCTCAAGCGCATCGGCACCCATGTTTTCCAGTTTTTTTCCTAAATAGGCCATCTCGGAGGCCGACGTACCCCAAATACTGCAAATAATTTTCGCGTCTTTGCGGTCAATTTGATCGAGCACGCGTTCCCATTCTTCGAGATGGAGGTTTGAATAGAGCATGGTGTTGAAAAGCTGCTGATCTTTCATGAA
>JAAZJV010000092.1 GCA_012800135.1 Clostridiaceae bacterium
GGACACGTCGAGGCCGGCGCTAAAAAAGTAGTTCTTTCGCAACCCGGCAAAGGTGATGTCAAGACGATTGTCATGGGTGTCAACAACAAAGAATACGATCCGGAAAAGCACGTTGTCGTTTCAAACGCGTCTTGTACAACGAACTGTCTAGCACCGGTCGTTCACGTCCTTTTGGAAAACGGCCTTGAGATCGAAAAAGGTCTTATGACGACAATTCACGCATACACCGCTACACAAAAGATGGTTGACGGAATTTCTGAAAGCAATTGGCGTCTTGGACGCGCAGCGGCCGTGAACATCATTCCCACGACAACCGGCGCGGCTAAAGCAGTCGGCGAAGTATTGCCGAGTGTTAAAGGCATCCTGACCGGAATGGCGTTCCGTGTGCCCGTGGCGACAGGATCCGTTGTCGATTTAACCGTTTTGTTGAAAAATGATTCATCGATCGAAGAGATTGACGCCATGATGAAGAAAGCCTCGGAGACGTATCTGAAAGGCATTATGGAGTACTGCGATCTTCCGATCGTTTCGAGCGATGTCATTCATGACGGCGCCTCGTCCATCTATGACTCTAAAGCGACGCTCGACAACAACCTGAAAGGTGAAAAGCGGTTCTTCAAAATCGTTTCATGGTATGACAACGAGTGGGGCTATGCGATGCGTACCATCGACTTGCTCCGCTACATGATCACGACCGATGCCGCAGAATAATTCATAAAAATACTGCCGCAAATTAACGTATAGAAACGGCTGTAGCGCGATCTTTTGCGCTACAGCCGTTTTATGTCCGGTTCATATGAAACGATACAAGGAAATAACCCTGAGAAGAAGCCGCGCTTACGGTATAATGAACCATATTATTTAAATCTGACAATCGTTCGTCGGATTTTTCGAAAGGAGTCCACAAAATGAAAATGGAAATCTTGAGTTTGGACATGCAAGTCTCTGACCCTTTGAAAAAGTCAATAGAGCAGAAGCTTTCCAAGTTTAAGCGCTATTTTGATGATCATGGACGTGGTGAAGTTAAACTTCAGCCGGAAGGCAAGGGGGTTCGCGCAGAACTAACGTTCAAGGTGCGCACTCACTATTTTCGCTCTGAATCGGTCGCTGAAGACGCTATGTCTGCGGTAGAACAGGCTATTGATCGCCTAGAAGGACATATCCGCAAGTATAAATCGCGCATGAAAAAACGCGTGAAGGATTATTCTTATATGCAGGCGTTTTTGGATGCGGAAGAGCAGCCCCCAACTTTAGAAGAGACTGAGGAACTTCGTGAAGAGTTTAATATTATTCGTCGCAAATCTTTCCCTATCAGCGCGATGACAACTGATGAAGCCATCTTGCAGATGGAACTTCTCGATCATGCGTTCTTAATCTTTTTGTCGGACGAGACAGGGAAGGTATGCGTCGTTTACCGCAGAAAAGACGGCGGCTTCGGACTGCTTGAACCGGAATATTAAGATCTCCATTTACAAGATAAGGCAGCGGGCATCTGAAAGGTGCCCGCTCTTTAGACATAAGAGATAATGAAAGGCATGAGTGTGGCAGATCAAAGGATCGCTCGAGAAGACGTGAAAACGGATTGCTCGCCGGAAGATATGCTATTAGAAGATCTCAATCCGGAACAGAAACGTGCGGTGCTGACGACAGAAGGACCGCTTTTAATTTTAGCAGGCGCCGGTTCAGGTAAGACGCGTGTTATTACTTACCGGATTGCGTGGCTTATCAGGCACCATCTAGTGCATCCTGCGCGCATCCTTGCGATCACATTTACGAATAAAGCTGCCAATGAAATGAAAGAACGCGTATTGCAGCTTATCGGGCTACAGGGAAGAGGGAGCTGGATAGGAACCTTTCACGCCATGATGTTGCGCATCCTTCGACGGCATGGCGAACTCGCAGGGTATCGTTCCTCGTTTTCAATCTTTGATACAGCCGATCAGAGGCGTGTCATGTCTGATGCACTTAAAACTCTCGGCATTAATGAGCGTTCTGTTACGCCGCGCGAAGCGCTGTCTCGAATCAGCCGCTACAAGAACGACGGGCTTAGCCCTGACGATGTTGAGAAGAGGGGCGCTGCGGGTGCGTGGTACGATGCTGAGTGGACTCAAGTGTACCGTCGTTATCAAGAGATGCTTCGTGAGAAGAACGCTGTCGATTTTGACGACATTCTGCTGGAAACGCTTAACCTGTTTCAAAAAAATCCCGACGTGCTTCAGATGTACCAACGTCAATTTCGTTACATCCTTGTCGACGAATATCAAGACACCAATGTCGTTCAATACGAGCTCGTCAAATGCCTTTCCGCAAACCACCGCAATCTTTGTGTAGTGGGCGACGATGACCAGTCGATATATAGTTTTCGAGGAGCCAACATTCGCAATATTCTTGATTTTGAAAAAGATTTTCCGGAATGTACGGTTATTCGTTTAGAGCAAAACTACCGTTCCACAAAAACCATCCTTGCTGCTGCCAATCAAGTGATCGCAGAAAACACGGGGCGACGGAAAAAGACGCTTTGGACAGCGCATGAAGAAGGCGTTCCCGTTTTGATGTATCGCGCATCCGATCATATGGATGAGGCGCGCTTTGTCGCACAAGATATTGCGCGGCGACTGCGTTTGCAAAAACGCGTCAACAAAGAGTCCGAGATTGCCATTTTGTACCGTGTCAACGCGCTTTCACGTAATGTCGAGACAGCGCTTCGGGAGATCGGCATCGAATACCGTGTATACGGCGGCACGCGCTTTTATGACCGCGCGGAAATTAAAGATGTCATTGCATACATGACGCTGGTTACCTCTCCTGAAGACGAACTTGCGTTTCGCCGTGTGATCAATCAGCCGCGACGCGGCATCGGTGCAGTTTCCATTGAACGGCTGGCTGCTTTTGCCGGAAAAAACGGTCTTTCATTACTGGAAGCCGCACGCATATCCGACCAAGACGAATCGCTTTCCCGCGTTGCCGGTCGTCTCAAAATCTTTGTGACGCTGATTGATGAACTCGGCGCTGCGCTGGACCGCGATGACATCACGTTTGCCGAGTGGATCGCGAAAGTAGAAGAAGATTCCGGTATGATTGCTTTCTATGAAGAAGCGATGGCGCGCCACGATCTCGATGCGGCATCGCGTCTGGAAAACTTGCGTGAACTCGTGTCGGATGCGATTGAATTTGAAGCACATATCCTCTCTGAATTGGAGGAGGCGATCTTTATTGATGAAGAAGATTTGATCACGATCGGGGAGACATCAGAAACGGATGAAAATTCTATTATTGCCAGACCGTCACCAACTCGTGATCAAAAATCAGGATCGGATTCTGAGAGAACGCTTCGCGACGTCTTGATGCGGTTTTTGGAGCGCGCGGCGCTGTACAGTGATCAGGACAAAGATGCGACGTCGCCTATGGTCAGTCTGATGACGATCCACAGCGCGAAGGGGCTCGAGTTTGATACCGTCTATATCGTCGGTGCGGAAGAAGGTATTTTCCCAAATATGCTCGCAGAAGAAGAGCCTGATGGGATAGAAGAGGAGCGTCGTCTCGCGTACGTTGCCGTTACACGCGCAAAAAAACAGCTTGTTGTCACGTCGGCTGTGTCGCGCCTGCTTTACGGGCATACACAATACAACCCTCTTTCGCGCTTTATGCTCGATATACCGGACGAACTGACCGACAAACGCGGTCTCTTTGACGAGGAAACCGATGAGGACGCGTACGATTTCGGGTTCGGTTGGCATTTCGCAAAAGGCGCACCTTACGGTGCAAGCTCTAAACATCGTCAATCACAGCTGGAGGATGATGACGATAGACCTTATCATGCCGTGACACAGAGTTTCTTTTCTACTCCAAAGCCGAAGCCAAAACGAAAAGGATTAGATTTCTCAACGCTCAACACGGGCGACATCGTGCGACACGTGACATTTGGCGAAGGTGAAATTCTTCGAATTACTGAGACAGGTGACGATGCGATACTTACGATCGACTTTAACGGCACCGTCAAACGCTATATGGCAAGCCAATCGACGCTTTCAAAAGTTTGAGCGCCATTGCAGCATAAAATAAGATAGGAAAGCGAAAGCTAACCTGAGTCGATGCGAATAAAACCACTTAAGATATACAAGCGTGAAAACAAGTAAGGAAGGTACGCCGTTGTGACCTGTAAGGCAATGTCTTCATCATTCAACTAATCTTGAAAGCATTTTTGAGAAGGGTGACATCAATGTCAGATCAAGCCTTTTTATCGAATAATGGTTTCCTGTCGGATGAGACGGGAACGTGTGATGCAACGA
>JAAZJV010000093.1 GCA_012800135.1 Clostridiaceae bacterium
ATTAAAAAACGATCACCTTGAGGCGGGATCTTTATTTCTACGAGATGATGGCGTTTAGGATTTTGGATGAGCTCCCAGTGTTCCTTGACAACGAGCGAGGTCAGATGTTCATTAAGATCCTTTTTGGTATTGGGAAGTCGCGTATGGCAGACGATTTCTCCTTCCGGATTTACGATGTAAATCCAGTTGCCGAATAGCTCATCAGAGTGATCGATGAGAGTAGACGCAAAAGTATCGTCGATTATTAAATCGCTTGTTCCGGACACGTTTTTCGCGATGATTTCAGCGCGCGGAAGGAGTTCTCGCGCTTTAATGCGGGTAAACACAGGATGGGCGACAAAGCTGTAAATAACAGCCGTCAAAACTGTCCATAGAAGGATTGCTACCACAAGAAGGAGGAAAATACGGCGTACAAGAAAGCGGTTTTTCATAAACGAGAGTAATGCGGGTTAGGAGGCTTCGAATTTGTATCCAACGCCATATACTGTAATAAGTCCGTAGTGAGGAGAGTCATTATCAATTTTCTGACGGATGCGTTTGATGTGTGTGTCGACGGTGCGCGTGTCACCAAAATAATCGTAGCCCCAGACCTTTGAGAGAATCTGCTCACGGTTCATGACCTGTCCCGGATGAGACGCAAGAAGGTATAGAATTTCTACTTCTTTCGGTGTGAACGGAACAACTTTGTTGTTAACTTTGACCTGATAATTGTCGAGATTGATCTCGAGTCCTTCGAACCGCAAAATAGATGGTTTCTGACCGGTCTCGGTGTCGTGTATACGGCGGAAAACGGCCTTGATGCGCGCGATCACTTCACGCGGGCTAAAAGGCTTCACAATGTAATCGTCAGCGCCGAGCTCCAGTCCGAGCACGCGATCAATCTCTTCGCCCTTTGCTGTCAGCATAATGATAGGGACATTGCTTGTTTTTCGTATCGTACGACAGACGTCCGTGCCGGACATCTTCGGCATCATGAGATCGAGAATAACGAGGTCCGGCTTTTCCGAGGCGAATTTTTCAAGCGCTTCCTCTCCATCGTATGCCGAAGAGTACGGAAAATGTTCTGCGTCAAGATAAAGTCCTAGTGACTCGTGGACGACGGGGTCGTCATCACATATTAGTATATGAGGTGTTGTTGACATAAAGCCTCCTACAAAAATCGTGCGTGATTGCAACATTTATCTGGCAAATTCAGCATTTGTTCATTTTTATTTGTTTTTTACATTATAGCCTAATTGAGGTGCTATGATAGTCCCAATGATTCCATTGAACATAAGAGAGGCTGTCTCTAAAATGTCATATGAAGCCGATTAAGGATAGACATGGTGTAATAAGAAATAAGCCTGTGATTCTCTATGAGGATCGCCATATTCTTGTTGCAGTAAAACCGCCGGGAATGCTTTCTCAAGGTGACATCACGCGCGCACCCGATATGCTGACTGAGATCAAAAAGATTCTTTGGGAAAAATCAGGTCAGACACGACGTCCTTTTCTTGCGCTCGTTCATCGACTTGATCGTCCGACAAGCGGATTGATGGTTTTTGCGCGCTCATCTAAAGCGGCATCGCGTCTTGCTAAAGCATTTCGCGAGCGTCAAGTGGTCAGAGAGTACGTTGCGATCACGCGCGGGATCCCCGAGGAAACAGGTTTTTTTACCGATTCAATTTCAATAGAAAAAGAGAAAAATGGACGCGTTCAGGTAAGTCGAAATCAGATGCCGGATCGAAAAAAATGGAGAGAGGCCTCTCTTTCTTGGAAGAGACTTTCAATAGACTGGCAACGCGAAGAGTCGCTTCTTCTGGTTACCCTTTCAACGGGGCGAAAACATCAGATACGTGCTCAGTTTGCGGCAAGCAAAATGCCGCTTCTCGGAGATCGGCGTTATGGGAAAGGGGATGCGCGTGACCGGAATGTGCCTACAGTTGCGTTACACGCTTGCCGCCTGACTTTCACACATCCGGTGAGTAAAACGGTCTATACATTTAAGAGTATGCCGGATATTAATCCCTCTTTTTCCGATCAAGACGGTATAGTGCTCAAAGGCGCGCTTGAACGAAATAAGCCTGATTTATTATCTCAATCTCCCTGAAACGTAAATCGCCGCTTTAAAAGATACTTTGTTCAGTGGTAATAGTAAGATTATTGCCATCTTTAAAACACATTGTTGTCATTCTCAAAGACGTGCTTGACAAAAACAAACTGTTTTCCTTATAATCACGTAGCGCCCGACGGAGACTTAGGGGCCATTAGCTCAGTCGGTCAGAGCAGCCGGCTCATAACCGGTTGGTCCGGGGTTCAAGTCCCTGATGGCCCACCAACTTAATCTTTTATGGGGGAGTTCCCGAGTTGGCCAAAGGGGGCAGACTGTAAATCTGTTGTCGACGACTTCAGTGGTTCGAATCCGCTCTCCCCCACCACGAAAACGGATCACTCATACGGGTGATCCGTTTTTGAAAAAGTTGCCGGTGTGATGGAATAGGCAGACGTGCCGCACTCAAAATGCGGTGGGAGTGATCCCGTGCCGGTTCGAGTCCGGCCACCGGCACCACTTCAATTATTTTATATACTATAGTATTCGAAAGTATTCGAAATAATTGATGCTTTAGTGAATATATGAATGCATTATTTGCATATTTTATCTAAAATGAGTTCCATAGTATTGCAAATTAACACAGATTCCTAAATTGTACTTATTTTATGGTTAGTATTTTTGTTGCTTTTGTTGGTGAAGTTGAATGATTATTTAGAAAAAGTAAACACAATATGAAACATTTTGGTACGGTACTGTCAAGGATCTTTCGCACAGAACAGGACTTAAGCTTCTTGTGTAAAAATCTTATAGCTGGTTTTAATCTGCCGGAATATGACTTGATTCTGTCTAGTGTTCTTTTTCAATGTTTTCAGTGCTTATATAGAGGATAATCTGGTCTTCACGCTCTTTTTCATGCGATAATTATTTTTGACTTTTGTCTAAAGACAACGTACAATCTTACAGGTAGCGAGGTGTGGCGCAGGTGGGAGCGCGCTTGCTTTGGGAGCAAGAGGCCGCAGGTTCAATCCCTGTCACCTCGACCAATATAGAAAACAGCTGTTGATACTATGTTTAGCATGTTAGACGGCTGTTTTCTTTTGTCTCGGGTAGAAGTCGCTTTTTTGGCATATGCGACTAAAAAACTTGTTGAACTAGAATCATATAGCAGATTGTGCCGCCACCGATACTCAGCAGAGATTGGCGTTTCCAAAGGTGTAAAAGGGCGACGACAGCAAGTGAAATCACTTCCGGCAGAAAACCCTGAATCTCGGTAACGAAAACGTCTTTCAGACAATAAACAACGAGCATGGCGATGGATGCGGCAGGAAGTACGTTGCTCAACCGCAATAACCAACGCGGCCTTTTTTTATTGGCAGGGAAGAGCAGAAAAGGTAAAAAGCGCGTTGCAGCCGTTCCTACCGCGATTACGGCAACGAGGATAAAATCGTGTGAATCAGGCAAAGTGTTCGTCCTCCTTTCGCCGGCTCAGAAGCAATAATAAGCTAACCGCGATGATGATCATCGCTGCGATCAGGAAGTGTTCCGATCCGAACACGATTCTGGAAACGGCAGTAGCCGCGATTCCGATCAGTGCAGGTGCATGGTCTTTTGTCTCTTTCCACTGTTCAAGAAAAATCACTGTGAAAAGCGCCGTCATAGAGAATTCGATGCCCTTGCTATTGAAAGGAAGAGCACTGCCCAATACGTTGCCGATGGCTCCTCCTGCGATCCAATAAAGGTGGTTTAATAGCGTGACCGTGAAAAAGTAAGCGGTTCTATTCTCATTTTTTACATGTGGTTGGCTGCATACAAGGGAGTAAGTCTCATCGGTTAAACCAAAAATGAGATACGGTTTTACTTTGCCTGTATTTTCATAGCGCTCCAGCATCGACAATCCGTAAAAGAGGTGTCTGGCATTGACGAGAAACGTCATCAGCAATGCTGTTGCAGGACTTGCCTTTGCCGCAAGCAAGGATACGGCAACGTACTGCATAGAGCCGGCAAAGATGACGATGCTCATAAGTAAAACAAAAAATAGGGGATAGCCGGCGTCGGACATCAGTACACCAAAGCCCATGCCGAGAATAATGTAAGCTGCGAGAATCGGCAACGTATCAATGAATGCCGTTTTCAGCACTTTTCCTTTGATTGATGTCCACATGTGTCGTTTTGTGCTCCTTTCGCTATGGTCTCAGGTTATTCTGTTATGTTGACATATTTATGCAAGAATCGTAATTCACAATCGAGCTAAATCATATCGTCAAACAGTATAGAAAGACGGTCAAAGTGCTGGCGATTTATAAGGTTATAATCTATCCCGGAGCTCAACTATTCGTTGTTCAACGATATGATGAGTCAAAAAGCAATTGATTCAACTAAAAGATGATTGATTTCGCATGTTTCGGGATCATACTGAAGGTGGCCGTGAAATATTTTCACGGCACGACTGTCGGACGGCGAAGTAACGTCACGTCCGTCGACATATTAGGAGGACGACAATGGCATACGATATTGCAAAACTGGGCGTACGCATTTCCCAGATGAGAAAAGAGAGAGACCTGACACAGGAAGCACTCTCACGTAAACTCGGTGTTTCGCCTCAAGCTGTATCAAAATGGGAGACCGGTGTCGGCTGTCCTGATATCGCTTTATTGCCGGTGATCGCTGAGGCATTTGGTGTGACGATTGATGAATTGTTCAGCGATGATATTGCAACTGTCAATACGGTTGCAGAGGACGATTTTTCATTTCCTGATGAATACGGCAATCTCCGTTTCGTTGCAGGACTGAAGAACAGAGCGTGCTACGCAGATATGGAAGGTGAAGTAGACGGATCGGTCGTCCGGTTTCAGGATGGGAGTGA
>JAAZJV010000094.1 GCA_012800135.1 Clostridiaceae bacterium
GCTTTCAGATGTCGGCTCAACAAGGCGAGAGATGCAGCAAGATTCTCATTTTGTACGATGACATCGTCCGGCACGCGGAGGATGGTTGGAGAAAAATTCCAGATCGCTTTAATGCCTGCTTCAATGAATGAGTCGCAGACCGTTTGAGCATTTTCTCGATTGACGGTGATGATGCCGAGTCTGATCTTCATCCGGCGAATCACATCGACGATGTCATGTGCGGGGTAGACGGGCGTTTCATGTATCCAAGTCTTTTTGGCGACCTTAATGTCAAAGCCGACGACGATGCGGAGACCGTATTGCTTAATTCCGTCGTAATTGACGAGTGCCGTGCCAAGATGTCCGACGCCTGCAATCGCGGCTTCATCGAGCTGTCCGTATCCTAACGCGATCTTGATGTCGCGAATTAGCGAGGAGCGTGAAAAACCGCGTCCTGGCGTACCGGCAGTTTGGCTGATCGCGGCCAGATCTTTACGAACTTGAACTTCAGTAAGGCCGAGTATTCGAGCAATTTCGCCAGATGTCACGCTTTCATCGGATTGGTCTTCCAAAAGCGACAAATAAAAAGGTAGGCGCTTCAATGTCTGAATTGAAAAAGGAAGTATAGACACGCATTTCTCCAGATCATTCGTATGGACAACACATCGTACATAATGCTCATACGTTTGAAGACATCAATCAAGGAATCGCTTCTTAACGTTCACAATATTTGACATGAGCGATTCGTCGTCTTCTAGCGATTATTCTGACACAAATTTATCGGTTGAAAGTGTTCTTGTCAACAAACGCAAGCTAGGCAAGTTACCGTGATGAAATGTCCGTTACAAGTGAAACGGTAAGAGTCTTAGATGACACAGATCCGACACGGTTAATATTCTGTTCGAACCGGTTTCAGTTCTCTTGTAAGCGCGTCGGCAGAGCATCTCGTTAACTTGTTTTTAACCGGTAGCGGACGTATACTGTACTACGCGCGGATACGTAAAATCTTCTAAGAATGCGCGTTGTTACAACGATAAACGATTCATCATCGTCAAGTTTATAGATGATCATTTCGAAAAAGCATGGGAAGGCAGGTTATTTTGATGAAAACATTCGATCGTGAATTAGCGTATAAACTCAAGGGCGGCGTCATCATGGATGTCGTCAATGCCGAGCAGGCTAAAATCGCTGAAGAGGCCGGTGCGGTCGCCGTTATGGCGTTGGAGCGAGTGCCGGCGGATATTCGTGCGGCAGGCGGGGTCTCCAGAATGAGTGATCCTCGCATGATTAAAGAGATCATGAAAGCGGTCAAAATCCCCGTGATGGCGAAAGTCCGTATCGGCCATTTCGTTGAGGCTCAGATTCTTCAGGCGATCGGCGTCGATTTTGTAGATGAAAGCGAAGTTCTAACGCCGGCCGATCACGTCCATCATATTGATAAAACACGTTTTGATGTGCCGTTTGTCTGCGGTGCGCGAGGGCTGGATGAAGCTCTGCGCCGTATCGCTGAAGGTGCCTTGATGATTCGCACCAAAGGCGAACCGGGCACAGGAGACGTTTCCCAAGCCGTTAATCATCTTCGCAAAATCAATGCCGATATTCGCGAAGTTACCAATATGCGCGAAGACGAGCTCTATGTCAAAGCGCGTGAACTTGCCGTGCCGATTGCTCTCCTGCAGTACGTTCACGAAAACGGGCATCTTCCTGTCCCGAACTTTTCGGCAGGCGGTGTCGCGACGCCGGCGGACGCAGCGCTCATGTGTCAGCTTGGCGCAGAGGGAGTTTTTGTCGGTTCAGGCGTTTTCAAATCGGGCGATCCCGTCAAGCGTGCGAAAGCTATCGTAGAAGCGTGCGCTCATTACGATGATCCGGAGCGTTTGGCGGCTGTGTCTGAAAATCTCGGGGAAGCAATGGTCGGGATCAATCCTGACGATATCAAGACCATCATGTCGGCGCGCGTCAGCTAAGCGCTCAAAATAGATCATAGCAGAACACGACATCCGATGGCGCTAAGCGGATCGTAACGAACGCCGTGAAAGCGTGTATGTCAAGTGATCATAGTCGATTAACAACATCCGTTTTAGTTTCCGGACACAAATCCCTTTGATGGAAGAATAATGGAGACGTGAGACGAATGTTTACTTTTGCAAATAGCATATCAGCACTTTTTACGGTATCATAAATAAGGTAACACCCATTGGCATGTGCCTCCATGTGGTGTGCACTGCACCTTAACACTTAAGGACGGTCATTCATGAAACGCAAACCATCTGTGCCGATTCTGGCACTCTGTCTGGCGCTTCTTATTCTACTTACGGCCGGCACCGCCGTGCATGCACGGATGGGCTTTCATCGCGCGCCGGCCGACGCAGGTTTTTTCTCCGGTGGTGACGATTACGATTACGATCCCGGTGATTGGTCGAGCAGCGGTGATTCTTGGAGCAGCGATGATTCTTGGAGTAGCGGCGATTCTTGGAGCAGCTCTTCTTCATCATCCAGCGGTTCAGGTTCACCCATTTTTTCAGTTATCGTTCTCATTATCATTGTGATCTTGGTCATAAGGAGCAAGCGTGGCGGCAAGAAGGGCAGCAAAACCGGTTCCGGTGGTGTCTATCGACCGACAGGAACGACGCGGACAATTTCACCTCAGCAGTCGGCTGCTGTAGCGAATCAAATCCGTGTCCATGATCCGTTTTTTACAGAAGCGGAGATGCGCGAGAAAGTGGCGAATTTGTACGTCAATATGCAGAGTTGTTGGGAGCGTCAAGATTGGGAGCCGATGCGCGCACATTTAACGGATGATCTGTTTAGTCAGATGGGGCGTCAACTGAATGAACTCGTAACCAGAGGGCAGATTAATAAGATGGAACGCATTGCCGTTATGGATGTCTCGCTCATGAGCTTCCATCAGGATGAGCAATTCGACAATTTGACCTTGCGTTTGCAAACACGTCTGGTTGATTATACGATTGATCGCAGAACGGGCAAGGTGGTTTCCGGCGATCCGAAGCGTGAAAAATTCATGACCTACGATTGGACAATGATCCGCACATTGGGTACGCAAACGGCCGCTCTTGGATTGGAACAGAAAGACAAAGCGATAAGCTTTAATTGCCCGCACTGTGGCGCGCCGATCGATCTTACTCAGTCAGCACGCTGCGCCTACTGCGACTCCATTGTGAAGGCCACTGAATTTGACTGGGTGCTTTCAAAAATTCGTGGAGTAGCACAAAGAACGGTATAAAAGATTGAGTTACTTGCAGTCGTTTGAACTTCGGGCGACGTGTGAGCGAAGCTCCTTTGTGTGACTCCTTAGAGATGCTTTTCAAAAGGACGAATTCCTAGGAAGGTGTTCGTCCTTTACAAATGTTTAAAATATATTTTGAATAAAAAATTGAACAACTATATAAAGGGGATGCAAACCGAATCATGAACAATGATGCCTTTTTCGGCGCACGAATAGAAGTCGTTTCATGCTCATGAGTCAATCCGACATGGAATGTAAGATGCGGCCGATAAAGATAAATAAGCAAATAAAAGCAAAACGAAGAGATAAAGCACGTCAGCAAGCCGCTCAGGTGCTAGAAAAGCAATCATTGAAAAAGATCGTGCCGGCTACCGAAATTTACGCACGTCGCCGCCGAATTCTGTTTCAGCGCACGTTAGCGATTGCGGTTATGCTGTTGATGGTTCTTGGCTCTGTCGTCGCATATATTCTGTGGGGAGAAGAAATCGTCGCTTTCGTCACAAACCCTGCCCGTGTTCACGCGATGCTTGACAAGTATCCGGTGATGAGCCGTTTTATCTTTGTAGCGCTCACGTTCATTCAAGTCGTTATCGCGATTATTCCCGGAGAACCGTTTGAGATTGCCGCCGGCTACGCTTTCGGTTTTTGGGAGGGCACGATGCTCTGCATCCTTGCCAGCTATCTTGCCAGTATTCTGATCTTCTTTCTCGTCAGACGATTCGGCAGACCCATTCTTGAACTGTTTTTTGAGCCGGAACAGATTGATGACATCCGCATTTTTAACAATGCGAAGAGCGCGACGCTTTTGATGGTTATCATATTTTTAATTCCAGGTACGCCAAAGGACATTATGACGTATTTTGCCGGATTGACATCGATGAGCTTGTCCACATGGTTGCTAGTCTTGTTGGCGCGAATTCCGTCGATAGTGAGCTCTACGGCAGGCGGCGGGCTTCTCGGCTCGGAGCGCTATATGCCGGCGCTGATTGTCCTTGCTGCGACTTCTCTGCTCGCTGTGATTGGCATCTACGTCTATAAAAAAATGAGTCAGCGTGCAAAGAAAGAAGACAGCGAAAGCGAATGACGTAACTAAAGCTCATATTCGAACAGGAAGCTTTGGTCTTTTCATCTTTATATGGTAATCTGAACAAGTGGCATGCGTTCTAGGAATATAATTTTATGAACATTAATCCTTGAACCCGAATTCTATGTGAATTCCTGCACGTTACCTGCGGAAAAAAAGATAAACAAGGAGTAAGTTATGATCGATCTGACCGTTCATGAAGATGTGTTGAGCAAGGCGATTCAGTGCGCGAAGGAAAACAATATTGTTATCCCGACATTTGCACAAATGCGCGATCCGGTGAAGTATGTGCCGGAGAAGATCAAAAAAGCCATGGTTGGCGTGGGCGCGTGGGATATTGATCCCATCAATCTCTTTAGAATCACGTGGAAAAATGAACCGACCCTTGAGGGCGGTACGTATGGCGGCGTGAACTTCATCGAAATTCCGAGCGAACTTTCCGGTGTGAAGGCGCGTATTATTGTGTTGATCGGCAAATGGTTCCCGACAGGTTGCCATAAGGTCGGCGCATCTTTCGGATGTCTGGTGCCGCGTCTTGTGACAGGGCAATTTAATCCCTATGAGCATCGCGCCGTGTGGCCTTCAACGGGCAACTATTGTCGCGGAGGCGCCTTTAACTCAAAACTTCTCGGGTGCAAATCGGTTGCGATTCTCCCGGAGGACATGAGCCGCGAACGTTTCGAGTGGCTTCAAAAGATCGCCGATGAGACGATTGCGACGCCTGGATGTGAAAGCGACGTCAAAGAGATTTTTGACAAAGTTTGGGAAATCCGACGGACACGCCCTGACTGCATCATATTTAATCAGTTCGAAGAAATGGGTAATGTGCTCTGGCACTTCCACGTCACCGGACCGGCCATAAAAGAAGCATATGAAACTATCAAAACCGATGACACACGACTTCGCGGCGTCTTCTTTACGAGCGGCAGTGCCGGAACGATGAGTGCGGGCGACTATATCAAAGAACAGTATCCGCACGCCAAGGTAGCCGTGGGTGAGGCGCTTCAGTGCCCGACGATTCTCAATAACGGTTTCGGGGGACACCGCATCGAAGGCATCGGAGACAAACATGTTCCGTTTGTTCATAACGTCAAAAATACCGACATGGTGGCAGCCATTGACGACAACGACTCGTTGAACCTCCTGCGTTTGTTTAATACAGAGGAAGGGCATGCTTTCCTGCATAAGGAAACCGGTGTTGACGCAGAATGTCTCGCCCATCTTCCATTCCTTGGCATCAGCGGCATCGCTAATGTGCTTGGCTGCATTAAAATGGCAAAATATTACGAGCTCACCGAAAACGATGTGCTCGCGACCGTCGCCACAGACTCTGCCGAGATGTATCATTCACGCATCGATGAGCTTGCTGAGGCAGAAGGACCTTACACAAATGAACTGGCTGCGCGCGACTACTGGCATCGTCTTGCGTCGACGACCACTGACTACATGGAGGAGTTCACCTATACGTCGCGTAAACGCGTGCACAACCTCAAGTACTACACTTGGGTTGAGCAGCAGGGACGCACATTAGAAGAACTCAATGCGCAGTGGTACGACGAAAATTACTGGGATGACATCCATAAGCAAGTCGACGACATTGACGCACTGATCAATGAGTTCAACGAAAAGAGCGGCGTATTGGCATCACTTTAATGTGTGAGCGAACCTTAAACATACGAAACGACTAAATACAAATAAAAAGGAGTAAAAGTATGGAAATGAAGGCATTGTTGGAGAAGTTGGAATCGCTTAAGTACCAGGGTCTTTATCAGAAAGACTTCTTTCTGACCTGGGACAAGACACAAGACGAGATCAAGGCAGTCTTCGAAGTTGCCGATGTGCTCCGCTATTTGCGCGAGAATAATCGGAGCTGTCGAATCTTTGATTCCGGACTCGGCATTTCAATATTCCGCGACAATTCGACGAGAACGCGTTTTTCCTTCGTGTCAGCGTGCAACATGCTCGGCTTGGCGGTTCAGGATCTTGATGAGGGAAAATCGCAGATCGCGCACGGTGAAACAGTGAAGGAAACGGCTAACATGATTTCTTTCATGGCAGATGTGCTTGGTATTCGCGATGACATGTACATTGGCAAAGGCCATACATACATGGCGGACATGGCGTCTTATTTGCAGGAAGGCTACGACGACGGCGTGCTCGAACAGCGTCCGACGATCGTGAACCTGCAATGCGACATTGACCATCCGACACAGAGCATGTCTGACGCGCTGCACATCATCCACGAATTCGGCGGCGTTGAAAACCTGAAGGGCAAGAAAATCGCGATGACCTGGGCGTATTCACCGACCTATGGCAAGCCGCTTTCTGTGCCGCAAGGTATCGTCGGGCTTTTGACTCGGTTCGGCATGGATGTTGTGCTTGCGCATCCTGAAGGCTACGAAATCATGGATGATGTTATCGATGTGGCGAAGAGCAACGCCGATCAATACGGCGGCAAGTTTACCATCTCGAATTCCATGGATGATGCGTTTAAAGATGCCGACATCGTATATCCCAAGAGCTGGGCGCCTTTCAAGGCGATGGAAGTGCGTACCGATCTTTACGCCGAGGGCGACCAGGCCGGCATTAACGCGCTTGAACAAAAGTTGTTGAAGCAGAACGCCGAGCACACGAATTGGGCCTGTACGGAAGAACGGATGAAACTGACACGCGACGGCAAAGCGCTTTATATGCACTGTCTGCCTGCAGATATTACAGGACTTTCCTGTGAATTGGGCGAAGTGGATGAGTCCGTCTTCGATCGCTATCGCGTCCAGCTTTATAAAGAAGCAAGTTACAAACCTTATATAATCGCCGCGATGATGTTCCTCATGAAGGTCAAGCATCCTGTCGAGAAATTGGAAGAACTTTGGAACAGCAATAAGCCGCGCTGGGCAGACCATTAACGGTCTCTCAGCCAACAGCAAAATATATAAATGGAGGAATAATCGATGAAAAAACTAGTGGACCATGCCCGCGTAAAAGAACGTGCTGAACATTATCGCGAGGATATGACGCGTTTTCTGCGCGATTTAATTAAAATCGGCGGCGAAAGCACCGAAGAAAAAGGGAAAGCTCTGCGCATTAAAGAGGAAATGGAAAAGGTCGGCTTTGATAAGGCTGAGATTGACGGCCTCGGCAATGTGTACGGCTGGATGGGCGACGGAGAACGCATCATTGCTCTCGATGCACATATCGATACCGTCGGCATCGGTGAAATCGCAACGTGGGATTTTGATCCTTATGAAGGTTATGAGAACGAGACGGAAATCGGCGGCCGCGGCGCATCCGATCAGCTAGGCGGCATGGTGTCTTCCGTATATGGAGCCCTTATCATGAAAGAGCTCGACATGATTCCGGAAGGTTTCAAAATTCTCGTGACCGGCACCGTGCAGGAAGAAGACTGCGACGGCATGTGCTGGCTTTATATTATTGAGAAAGAAAACATCCGTCCCGAGTTTGTCGTTTCAACGGAACCGACGAGTTGTCGAGTGTACCGCGGACATCGCGGGCGCATGGAAATTCGTGTTGACGTGTTAGGACGCGCATCTCACGGCTCCGCACCCGAACGCGGCGACAACGCCATTTATAAGATGGCCGACATCCTTCATGAAGTTCGCGAATTGAACAACCATCTCAAAGACGATCCGTTCCTTGGCAAAGGTACGGTGACTACGTCGCAAATTTTCTATACATCACCTTCCCGTTGTGCCGTAGCGGACAGCTGTGCTATTTCGCTCGATCGCCGTCTGACATGGGGCGAGACGTATCAGTCCGCGCTTGAAGAAATCGAAAATCTGCCGTCTGTCAAGAAATACGGTGCGAAGGTCAGCATGTACAAATACGATCGCCCGTCATGGACAGGCGAAGTTTACGTGCAGGATTCATACTTCCCGACATGGGTCATCCCCGAAGACGCGCCGCAGACTCGCGCGCTCGTCGCCGCTTACACCGACCTTTACGAGAAGCCGATCGTTGACAAGTGGACTTTCTCCACAAACGGTGTCGCGATTATGGGACGCCACAATATTCCATGCATCGGCTTAGGCCCCGGTGCGGAAGAGCAAGCGCATTCTCCGAACGAGATCACTTGGAAAGACGATCTTGTGCTGTGCGCCGCAGTCTACAGTGCTCTGCCGATGTACTACAGCGAAATCGTCAAATCGGAAGAGTAAGCGCTAGATCAAAGACGCAACAGTCACAGTTATTTGAGTTCTAAGGGAAACACTGCATCCTCGGTTCCCCAAACGGGTCACCGAGGATGCAGATGACACCTGAGTGTATCCTCGATCACCGCAGCCGTCTAAACAATTGATATTCGTTTTACAGGGTCTCCATAATTTTCTAACTGAGCTTCTTATACTCTAACTGTAGTCTTTCCGCATTGTGTATTCGCAAATGCAAGGCTGTAACCTCACATGCCTGCCAGCGGCACCGCCGGCTCGTCAACCGCGGCAGGCACTTCCGGTTGGCGTCTTGCAGGTGCATTAATTGTCAAATACTGGTATGATGTGCCGGAGCGATTCTTATTTTTGCTCGAATCGCTTCTTTTTTGTTTATTTTTTGTTGTTGCTCTTGCGATTACCTGTTTTTTTACCATGGCAACGCCGAGTGAGAAATTCTTGCGATGTCATGTTAAGATAGGGCGAAATATGGTACAGGCGAAAGGCTTTTTTTTATGAAGTTTATTTTCATATTTAATCCGGTTGCTGGCAGAGGCGGGCACGAAGAGATCCTTCGTCAGGCCATTGAAGCATCCAATAAAAAAGATAATTGCGAATTCTATGTCACACGTAACCGTGGCGATGCGACAAATTATGTTCGCAATTGGTGTGTGGCACATCCTGATGAGCCTGTTCAATTCATCGCCTGCGGCGGCGACGGCACGATCAACGAAGTTATCAACGGGATGGTCAATGCGAAAAACGCGATTCTTTCCGTTTATCCTTGCGGAAGCGGGAATGACCTCGTCAAGACTTTCGGCGGAGCGAGCGCTTTCCTTGATGTTGACGCGCTTCTTTCGGCGCCGACGAGAAAAATGGATTTATTTCGCATCGGAGACCGATACTGCGGCAACGTGACCAATTTCGGGTTCGATACGACCGTTGCGGTAACCGTTAATAAAGATCGCGATAGAAAAGGTTACGGCAGCAAACGTTCCTACACGAAAGGCATTCTCAAAGCGTTCGTTTCCAATATGAGCACCGTATGTACGGTAATTGCCGACGGAGAAGTCCTGAATCCCGATGGTGAATTGCTTCTTTGCACTATCGCGAACGGACAATACGTCGGCGGATCATTTCGTTGTGCTCCGCGCGCCAAGACGGATGACGGCATCATGGATGTCTGTCTTGTCAAGCCGGTATCGCGTGTGCGGGTTCCTTTTCTTATCGGCAAATATGCCCGAGGCGAACACCTTGACGAGCCCTCTATGCAAGACATCATTGAATACCGACGCGCGAAAAGCGTAGAGGTGGTCGGCGAACCCGATTTTACATATACACTTGATGGTGAAATCATTCGGTCACCCCGTTTTGTCGTGGAGATGGAGCCGCTTGCACTTACCATTGCGGTACCGGAACAGCTGTCAGCAGAAGCGGACGCAGATTAATCAATTACTCAGTCAGTCAGCACTACGTGATAGAAGCCGACACGCAGTCAGCACTACGGGATAGAATCCGATTTGAATAGTATGTGCTTTGCTCAATTTGTTGTGACACGATTACCCGCTCACTGGCTTTTAAGGGGATCATTAAAATGCGTTTGTCAAAGAGTTTTTTCTACACCATAAGAGAGCAAACCTCGGACGAGGATTCTGTCAGCGGCAATCTTCTGGTGCGTGCCGGTATGATGAAAAAGGTCGCATCCGGCATCTACATGATGATGCCTTTGGGTCTTAAAGCGCTCAACAAGGTCATTGAGATTATCCGTGAAGAAATGAATGCCATAGGCTCTCAGGAGCTCTCAATGCCTGCCCTTATACCGGAGGACGTCTACATCGCCTCCGGCAGACGAGAGACCTTCGGTGACAGCATGTTTTCCCTTAAAGACCGCTACCGTCGCGCCTATGTCCTCGGTCCTACGCACGAAGAGCTCTTTGCCGCTGCGGCCAAAATGCACATCCGCTCCTATAAGGATCTCCCCTTTAGTCTCTATCAGTTTCAGACAAAGTATCGCGATGAACCCA
>JAAZJV010000095.1 GCA_012800135.1 Clostridiaceae bacterium
CCGGAGGAGCTTGCTCACAGTGCAAAACATAGCGGTCAACCCGTGCCGACTCTTTGCGAGGACTGCCGGAAGCTTCGAATCACGGACGAGATGGCGCATACATACGGCACCAGCATATAACGATTCACATGAATAGAAGGACGGCGAAAAGCCGCCTTTCCTCTGACCTTCCGTATTTGAAAAGAGTTTCTATCAGATATGGCAAATATGGTAAAAAACTAAAACAGGGCTTTACTAAAATGTAAAGCCCTGTTTCTATTTAGTTAGATAAATTGTGATCCCGTATCAGTTTGTAGATTCAGAATCATTGGAAAAACAATTTTTTTATAGTCTCTTCTCGCGATTTTGTCGCGAGAAGAAACAAGTTTTGCTTATTCGATGATTTCTGTGACGGTGCCGGAACCGACCGTTCTTCCGCCTTCACGAATCGCGAACTTGAGGCCCTTTTCGATGGCGATGGGGTCGATCAGCTCAACGGTGATTGAGACGTGGTCGCCGGGCATACACATTTCGCGGTCCTCAGGCAGTTCGAGCGAACCGGTGACGTCAGTCGTACGGAAATAGAACTGGGGACGATAGCCTGAGAAGAACGGCTTGTGACGGCCGCCTTCCTCTTTCGTCAGGACGTAGACTTGGCCGACAAACTTCGTGTGCGGATGAATGGAGCCGGGCGCAGCAACGACTTGACCACGGCGCACGTCATCACGTGAAACACCACGAAGCAGAAGACCGACGTTGTCGCCCGCACGCGCTTCGTCGAGCGTTTTGCGGAACATTTCGATACCCGTTACAACAGTTTTCAGCGGTTTTTCGTTAAGACCGACCACTTCAACTTGTGTATTGAGGTTAATTTTGCCGCGATCAACACGACCTGTAACAACCGTGCCGCGACCGGTGATTGACATGACGTCTTCGATCGGACAGGAGAAGGGCTGATCTGTCGGACGAACCGGTTCGGGAATGAACTCATCTACCGCTTCCATCAGCTCGAGAATCGGCGCATAGACAGGATTCGACAAATCTGTGTCTTCACACTCGAGCGCCTCCAGCGCGGAACCGCGAATAATCGGCGTATCATCACCGGGGAATCCGTACTGGTCCAAAATCTCGCGAAGTTCCATATCAACGAGGTCAAGAAGCTCTTCGTCATCCACTTGGTCACATTTATTCATGAAAACCACGATCGCGGGAACGCCAACCTGACGGGCGAGCAGGATATGCTCGTAAGTCTGTGGCATCGGACCGTCCGCGGCGGAAACGACCAGAATCGCACCGTCCATCTGTGCAGCGCCGGTGATCATGTTTTTGACGTAGTCAGCGTGTCCCGGACAGTCAACGTGTGCGTAGTGACGATTTTTCGTTTCATACTCTACGTGTGACGCGTTAATAGTGATACCGCGTGCGCGCTCTTCCGGCGCCTTATCGATCGCGGCGTAATCTGTAAATTTAGCCAAGCCTTCACTAGCTTCGCTAGCGAGTACCTTTGTGATGGCCGCCGTCAACGTCGTTTTACCGTGGTCGACGTGGCCGATCGTGCCAACGTTAATGTGGGGTTTTGTTCTTTCAAATTTCTGCTTACCCATTAGCTTTCCTCCTGTTTTAAGATCACTATTATGGATCCTAATTAATTGATTTTGTTAAATAAGCCTATTAATATTCTCATAAAAACGTTATCTTGGCAATGTATCCTCATGGGAACGTCCTGTTTTCAGGTGTTTCCCGGTCTTAGAGATCACATTCCTGCGATTTTATCCCTAACGCTTTCAGGAACGGGATCGAAATGGCTGGTCTGCATCGTAAAGACGCCACGACCCTGCGTTTTCGATCGGAGCGATGTCGCGTACCCGAACATTTCCGAGAGCGAGACATACGCGTGAATAATTTGCGCATTACTGGCCGCATCCATACCCTGAATTTGTCCACGACGGGCACTGATGTCAGCAAGCACGTCACCGAGATAGTCACTCGGCGTTATGATATCAACCTTCATGATGGGCTCCAATAGAACCGGAGATGCCTTTTCTAGTGCATCTCTGATTGCCATGGAACCTGCAATCTGGAACGAAATATCTGACGAGTCAACCTCATGGAAAGAGCCGTCCACGATCGCGACGTAGACATCGACTACAGGGAAGCCGGCGACGACACCTGTGTTCAGCGCGTCGCGGATGCCATTTTCCGCCGGGCGGATGAACTCTTTAGGAATCACGCCGCCCACCGTTTTGTCTTCGATGAGTATGCCTTTTCCCGATTCACGCGGTTCAATCTCAACGACCACGTGACCGTATTGCCCGTGACCGCCGGTCTGTCGCACAAAGCGACCTTCTCCGCGCGCTTTTTTCGTAATCGTTTCACGATAAGCGACTTGCGGATGACCAACGTTGGCTTCAACCTTAAATTCACGAAGCAGCCGCTCAACAATGACTTCCAGATGTAGTTCACCCATGCCGGAGACGATCATCTGACCGGTCTCTTTATCTACCCTCGTCCTAAACGTCGGATCTTCCTCAGCAAGTTTCATCAGGGCGACATCCAATTTTTCTTGGCTCGCCTTAGATTTCGGCTCAATCGCCACAGCAATGACTGGTTCGGGGAATTCCATACTTTCGAGCAGGATCGGTGCGTCAGCGTCGCAGAGCGTATCACCTGTCGTTGTCGAACGAAGACCTACTGCTGCTGCAATATCACCTGCGTATACGGCGTCCAGATCCGTGCGATGATTGGCGTGCATCAAAAGGATACGACCAATACGTTCACGCTCGCCTTTCGACGCATTCCACACATAAGTGCCTGCCTTCAGCGTTCCGCTATAGACACGGAAGAAGCTCAACTGTCCGACATATGGGTCGGACATGATCTTGAAGACCAGCGCGGAGAAAGGAGCGTTGTCATCTGCAGGACGTTCGATTTGATTTTCTGTCTTTGGATCAATACCGACGACCGAAGGAATCTCGACGGGCGACGGAAGATAATCGATCATCGCGTCCATCAACATTTGAACGCCTTTGTTCCTGTATGAAGAACCGCACGTCACCGGCGTAATTTTAGTGTCAATGGTGGCCTGTCTAAGAGCGGTTTTGAGTTCTTCTACAGTGATTTCCTCCTCAGAAAGATATTTTTCGGTGAGGACATCGTCCGTCTCAGAAATCGCTTCCACCATAAGAGCACGCCAGTGCTCGGCCTCTTCCAACTGATCAGGATTGATGTCAACCTCTACGATCGTGTTACCGAGATCATTGCCCTCGTAAACCTCCGCTTTCATCGTCAAAAGATCGATAATTCCGATGAACGAATCTTCTTTGCCGATTGGAATCTGTATCGGCACCGCATTCGTGCCTAGTCGCTCCCTCATCTTATCAACGACGTGGTAGTAATCAGCTCCGATAATGTCCATTTTGTTGACATAAGCGATGCGCGGCACACCGTAGGTGTCGGCTTGTCGCCACACGGTTTCCGTCTGAGGTTCAACGCCGCTTTTGGCGCAGAGCACAACGACGGCGCCGTCCAAGATACGCAGCGAACGCTCGACTTCAACCGTAAAATCAACGTGACCCGGCGTATCGATGATATTGATGCGGCAACCTTTCCAATAAGCTGTCGTCGCAGCAGACGTTATGGTAATGCCGCGATCCTGCTCAACCGACATCCAGTCCATGGTCGCAGCACCTTCGTGCGTCTCTCCCATGCGGTGAATGCGTCCGGTGTAGTAAAGAATGCGCTCTGTCGTCGTAGTCTTGCCGGCGTCGATATGGGCCATGATGCCGATATTTCTCACATTTTTTAGCGAAAATTCCCGAGGCATCGTCTGTTCTCCTGTTGTTCCTATAAACACTATTTGTACTGATATTTATTATAAAAATGCTTTCATACACTGCAGATTTTCTCGCTCGCTGACTAAGGCAAAATTCATCCTGTCACTTCGTCAATAAGCTTTTTTGTTATCTAGCATGTAATAACGCTGTGTTTACCACCGATAATGGGCGAATGCGCGGTTTGCTTCCGCCATGCGGTGGATTTCTTCTTTCCTTCTGAAGGCGGCGCCGGTTTGATTCGACGCATCCATCAGTTCGTATGCCAGACGCTCGATCATCGTGCGTTCACTGCGCGCCCGCGCAGCTGTCACGATCCATCTTAGCGCCAATGTCTGCCTTCTTTCCGGACGGACTTCGATCGGAACCTGATAGTTCGATCCGCCGACGCGCCTTGCCTTGACTTCAAGTACCGGCATCACGTTTTCCAGCGCTTTGCTAAAAACGTCATAGGGCGATTGTCCACGTTCTTCAATAAGATCGAAGGCTCCGTAGACGATGCGACGCGCTAAATCTTTTTTGCCGTCTTTCATCACCTGATTAATTAGTTTGGTGACGCGGACGTCATTGTAGACGGGATCAGGCAGGATAACTCTCTTCGAGATATGACCTTTCCTTGGCAATGGTCTTCCCTCCTTTCATGATTATGCGGGCTCATCTGAACCCGAAACCACAGGTACTCACGATATGGACACGTGTCATGCAACAAGAACAGGCCGTGAAAAAAGGCGTGTTCTGATGGCATGTTTATCCAACCGCTGGTTTACCGGGTCTTAGCGACCCTCGGGCGTTTCGCACCGTACTTAGACCTGCTCTGTTTTCTGTTAGCTACACCGGCTGTGTCCAGCGTTCCACGAATGACGTGATAACGCACACCCGGCAGGTCGCGAACACGTCCGCCGCGAATCAGAACCACACTGTGCTCTTGCAGATTGTGGCCTATACCGGGGATGTACGCGTATACCTCTTGCTGATTGGTCAGGCGGACACGTGCGACTTTACGCAAAGCTGAGTTCGGCTTTTTCGGCGTTGTTGTTCTTACGACTGTACATACACCGCGTTTTTGCGGTGACGGATACCTTGAAGGACGCCGCTTAAGCGTATTCAGTCCGACGGCCAGGGCAGGCACGTGCGATTTTGATTTCTTCGACTTCCTTCCCTGTCTTACCAACTGGTTGAACGTAGGCATCAACACACCTCCTTTCGTATTTTCTCAAAAAGCGGCCCGCAAAGCGGACCACCGAAGAACGATAATAGCAGGACTTACGGCGTTTGTCCAGTGTTTAATATTGTCCTGTGTTTAATACAAGCACTACCTGTAGGCTATCACGAGATGAGCACTCCGATTTCAAAACCCAAATCAGCGTCGAAACAAAGTGCATATGCTAACAATCACAAACTGAACGCCAACACAAACGTAAAAACAAGATGCGCTGTACAGAGTGATGAGCGGGTCGTCCAGTCTATTTTGGCATTCAGCGCATCATTACGCCGGTTGGTCAAATTGGCTACGGTAGAGTGTCGCATAGAGGCCTTCTTTTTCCATGAGTTCGTCGTGAGAGCCTCTTTCGGCAATGCCGTGTTCGGCAAGGACGAGAATTTCATCTGCGTTGCGAATCGTGGAAAGACGATGTGCGATTACAAGAGTCGTGCGCCCCTCGGACAATTTAGATAATGCCTCTTGTACGATGCGCTCGCTGATGTTGTCAAGCGAAGATGTGGCTTCATCCAGAATGAGAATCGGCGGATTCCTAAGGAAGGCGCGCGCAATCGATATGCGCTGGCGTTCCCCGCCGGAAAGCCTAACGCCTCGCTCTCCCGCCACTGTATCGTAACCATCAGGAAGAGACATGATAAAATCGTCGATGTTCGCAGCATCGGCCGCTTTTCGGATATCTTCTTCCGAGGCGTGCCAATCGCCATAGCTGATATTGTCGCGGAGACTGCTGTTGAAAAGATACACGTCCTGCTGCACAACGGCAATATTTCGCCGAAGCGATTTCAACGTCATTTCTCGGACATCGCGCCCGTCAATGCGAATACTTCCCTCTGTGACATCGTAAAATCTGGGAATTAGGGAGCATACGGTTGTTTTACCGACGCCTGAGGGACCGACAAGCGCGACTGTCTTCCCTTCCTCAATCTTAAACGACAGGTTATGCAACACCATGTCGTCTCCATAGGTGAAGGAAACATTATCAAATACGATCTCGCCTTCGAATTCACCTGCATCTACCGCGCCCGGAAGGTCTTGAACATCGGGTTCGGTATCGAGAACTTCGATCATGCGTTCAAAGCCGGTCATCCCTTTGCGCACTTGTTCGCTAAACATAATAATGCGCCGTATCGGCTGCAGGAATGTGTTGATATAAAGCACATACGCAATAACATCACCCGGCAGCAGTGTGCCCTTAATAATAAATATCCCGCCCGCGATTAGCGTCGTAAGATAAAGCATCCCTTCCGAGAATTTGTTGATCGTGAAAAAACGCCCCATAACCTTGTACATGCGGCTCTTTGATTCGTAGAATGCCTCATTGCCGTCATGAAACTTCTCCAATTCAATATCTTCACTGCCAAATGACTGTACCGTCCGAATGCCGGAAAGACTGTCCTGAACAATAGCGTTCACTTCCGCTATTTTGCGCCGATTGTCCATGAATACACTGTTCATCCTGCGCCGATAGGACGCTGTCACCACGAGCATTAGCGTCGTAAAGAAAAAGAGAATCAGCGTCATTGGGATGTGGATGGTCGATAATATAGAAAGCGCGCCAATAACTTGCACGAACGACAAAAGGACATTTTCAGGACCGTGATGTGCCAATTCCGTGATATCAGACAAATCGGAAATCAAACGCGACACCATGTAACCTGTGCTCGTTTTGTCAAAGAATGAAAACGATAGACGCTCCATGTGCATAAAAAGATCGCGCCGCATATCCGACTCAATGCGCGCCCCCAGAATATGTCCCCACGACGAAACGAAATACGTCGCGACGGCCTCGACAACATAAAGCACAAACATCAAAATAGCTGTGCGCGTCAAAATGGAGCCGATCAGCGACAGATCCGACATTACAAACACTTCGTTAATTAGGTAACGAATCAGATACGGGAATGCAATCGCCGTCAGAGCCTGAATGAGCGCAAAGAAAAGATCCGCGATGAAAAGCCCGCGATAAGGTTTGTAATACGAAATGAATCGTTTTAACAATGAACCCACTCCACGCGTTGATTTTACAGAATCTGCATCACGCGTAGTTTTTATGGAGTCCGCACTGCGCGTTGAATTTACAGAATCTGCACCACGCGCTGACTTTACAGGCTCCGCACCATGCGTTGATTTTACAGAATCTGCATCACGCGTAGTTTTTATGGAGTCCGCACTGCGCGTTGAATTTACAGAATCTGCACCACGTGTAGTTTTTATGGAGTCCGCACTGCGCGTTGAATTTGTCGAGTTATTCAATTCCTGTTCTTGTTTTTGATGAAAACTAGTCTTCAGGCTACTATCTGATTGATCGTTCATTTGCTGCTGTTCTCTAGTCTAAGTCATAGAATGATGGGGATATTTCCTTTGCCAGCGAGACGAGTCGGCTTGTGCCAAGACGCGTGGCACCCAAAGCAAGGAAACGCTCCGCATCTTCGAGCGATCGAATGCCGCCCGCAGCTTTGATGCCGACGTGCTCGGCCACATGCTCGCGCATGAGTTGCACATCCTCAAATGTTGCTCCGCCTGATGCGAAACCTGTCGATGTTTTAATAAAATCGGCGCCGCTATCCGACACAATTTTACACAGGTGGATCTTTTCTTTCTCGTTAAGTACGGCTGTTTCAATAATAACTTTTAATACTGCGCCTTCTGTGACATCCCGTATCGACTCGATTTCGTCTTCGATTATATCCCAAAGCCTATCCTTGACCCAGCCCAGATTGATTACCATGTCAATTTCGCTGGCGCCGTTTTCTAGAGCGTCGTCCGCCATAAACATCTTCGACGCTGTCGTATCATAGCCGTTAGGAAAACCGATCACAGTACATATTGGCAATTTATTATCTTCATTTTTCTGTGATTCCGCGCCGTACAATTCCGGGAATACCGCGTCTACGTAGTCTGCTGCATCTTCAACAAAGGACGCTGGAATGCACGCCGATGCACACCGAAAGGCCATCGCATCGTCTAAAATTTGAACGATTTCATCCCACGTTGCCGTCGGCGCGAGAAGTGTATGATCTGTCGCCCTTAAAATTTTTTGAATATCCATAGTCTTCTTTGCAATCTCCTTATTACTACTTGCGAAACTGCTTGCGAAAGCTTTTCTTAATTTTAGCATCGAATGCCCAATCAAATCGATACGATTTTCATATCGCCAGAAAACCGTGTTTCTGCCCGTAAATCTCACGGCACAGACTATTTGATCTAGGAATACGCATCACCGGCAACAATGACACCTCTTGCAAAAAATCTTCCGTTACTCATTCTCAATCTTGCGGACTTCTTTTAGGATGGCCCGGAGAATATCGGCGTTTTCCCATTTATTAACTTTGCGGTCATATGTCAAGATTCCGTTGGTCTCGTCTTCAACATCGCTGACTTGCGTGTATACGGTCGCCGCGAGATGTTTCACGGACAAAATTTCTTCACGATAGAGTTTTTCGAGAGCCGATAAATAGCTGTCAATGTCTTGGAATTTTCTGTAACCGTAAACGCGTTGAGCAGCGTTGTGTTCAGGGATGTTGAAGGAATAGCCGCCGAATTCTGTCAAGGCTAAAGGCCGGCGATGCTCGTCTTTTCTGGCTTTAAATTTCCGGAAGTAGACATGTAAACTATGCAAGTCCGGACCGCCCTGATCGTGCCATCCGCTGGCATGATCGACCTGTCTTTCGGGGTCGATTGATTTCATCAGCTCAGCAACCTCAATCGCATCAAATTGCCCCCAAGCTTCATTGAAAATAACCCAAAGACAAAGAGACACGGTGTTTTTCAGAGCTTCATACGTTTCATGGAGAATCTCGATGAACGCTTTTCTTGCGTCGATATCTCTTGGGTTGTTTCTTTCGCCACGACCGAAACGCTGATAATGATCGTCTTTCAGGCGGATACCGATAAAGGGCAGAATGGCAACGACCCACGGATTATAGTGTCGTCCACCGTTGACCAAATCTTGCCAAACTAGGATTCCCAAGCGATCACAGTGATAATAGAAGCGCTGCGGCTCAATCTTGATATGCTTTCTCAGCATGTTAAAGCCCAGATCCTTCAGCGCGAGGATGTCATCAACGTAAAGTTGATCGGCAGCAGGTGTGTAGATACCGTCTGCGATATATCCCTGATCAAGAACGCCTAAATGTTTATACGGTTTCCCATTAAGTAGCAGACACGGTTCACCTGTCGGGAATGTGCCGA
>JAAZJV010000096.1 GCA_012800135.1 Clostridiaceae bacterium
ATGACTTGTCCCGTGGCTTTTGTCATTGATCGCGTTGATCGCGGCTATTTTTTGGCGAAGTTGGATTAACCACGGTTGCTCATTTGTCGCTGAACCCTGCAATATGTCGTCAGAATCAGACAATCCTGCGACTCTGCTATTTGCTGATCCTCCAACTTCCGTAACTTCTTTGCGGACATTAAAATCAGCTTGGCTTTCGATTTCAGTATCTTCTATGCTGTTACTTAAATCAGCTTGGCCTCCGATTTCTAAATCTTCTACTCTGTCACATGAATCAGCCAATCCTTCTGCGTTTGTAATTTCTTTGCTGTCATTCGAGGCAGATTGTCTGTTAGTTTTGTGAACTTCATCACGTTCATTCAAAAGAAGTGATCCATCAATACTGATTTGATTAAAAGAATCGTTCGATTTATAGGATTTGACACTTGTACTGTCTATGCGTGAACGGATCTCAGGCGTATCGTTGTTGTTCGGATCCGACTGAGAAAAAGTCATATCATGCGCAGGGTCAGGAGCAGGAACGTTGGTAATGGGTGCGACCTTGTCTCTCAATTTGGAAAGCCAATTCTGTTCCTCTGAAATCTGATCGTTTTTATTGACCCGAGTTCCGATTGTGACGTTACATTGAATGGGTCGACCTATCCGTTTCGTAAGCAGGCGTTCGATTTCAAGCCGGTTGTCATCGTCGGAAAGGCATGCGTACTGGCCTGTTAAGTTTTTTCTGAAATGAATGTTAAGGACATCGTCAGAGAGAGATACCTGCGCCGGTCGAGCACAAAGAGCGACTTCGACACGATGTTCCTGCTGGAGACTCTCCAATATGCTGCTCCATACTGCAATCAGCGACTCGGTGCCACGGGGCGTGGTGATCGTGTCTTTGAGGGATGAGTTTGCGGCACTCGAGTCTTCAAAAGGAGTATTTGATGTGGTTGTAACTTCTGAAGAATTATTCGAGGAAAGCGAGTCTCTAAGTTTCACATTCGCAGCACTCAGGTCTCTTGGTACAGAGCCGTTGAGGGAGATTTTTTTCCTAATATCGAATGGTTTTATCGCATTATCATAAACGAGCGTATTGCTGTCTTCAGGCATGTTCCGAAAATCCTCACTTGAGGATATAACGTGCGCAACAGTATTACTTTCGGTTAGATCGCTTGTATCGTCTTGCTTTATCGTCTGTCTATCTTTATCTTTATCTTGAACTGCTTTGATACCTACATTGACATTTGCACCTGTATCGATATCCATACCGGCATTGACGTCAGCACCTAAGCCTATTTCAATATCTGCTCTTACAGGAACATCAACATCCACACTGTCATCAACATCGCCTCCGACATCAACATCGCCTCCGACATTTTTATTTGTTTTTTTATCTGTATTTGTAACAGTAAGGGTGTCATTTAGCACATGAGATTTATTGCTCATCTTTGGGGCAGAAGATTTGTGTGTATTTTTCAAAGCAACCGGCTTTTCGGTGGCCATTGAGGGTGCGCGCGACTCTTTCGAAACAGTCTGTTCTCCAGAGAGCCTCAACGGGAGGGAGGGTTTCTTATTTAAATTGGAACCAACCATTGTGTCGTATGACGGTGTGGAGACTGAGACATCTTCAATCTGATCGTGAGAATTACCAAATTTAGATGCTAGGCGAAGAAGACCAATTTCGAGTGTCGTCCGAAGATCGGGCGTAAAACGCATGGAAACGAGAAGCTCAGCGAGTCCTTCAATTATAGATGTAATAGCCGAAATGGAAGCCTTTTCGGCTATAGTACGCAAGGTATCGATATCCTGGTCTCGGAGAAGAATGAGTTTTTCAGGTATTCTTGAAACTTTACAGACGAGCAAATTGCGAAAATATGCACCGAGATCAGTAACAAACCGGGTAAGGTCACGACCGGAGAGCACTAAATTTTGAATATTAATAAGGAGAATCTCCTGATTCTGAAAAAGAATAGAAGAAGCGGTTTCGGATAGAAATTCGTCGGGGACGCGTCCGGCGATTTCCAGGACGTCATCGCGTTCAACAGGACGTTTTGCAATCTGGCGTGACTGGTCGAGCAGGCTGATTGCGTCACGAAGGGCGCCTGCGGACAGATGTGCAATGCTTTCAAGTGCGTCGTCTGTGATGTCCAGATCGATGTTGCGCGCGATCTCGGAAAGGCGCGTAGCGATCGCTTCATTAGGGATGCGGCGAAATTTATAATGTTGACAGCGAGAGATAATGGTTGCCGGAATGCGATGAGGCTCAGTGGTCGCCAAAACGAAAACTGCATGCTCAGGCGGTTCTTCAAGAGTTTTGAGCAGTGCATTAAATGCACCGGTTGAGAGCATGTGAGCTTCATCGATAATATAGACTTTGTAGTGCGCCCGGACTGGTGTGAACATTATTTCATCGGTGAGGCGGCGCACATGTTCAACGCTATTATTCGATGCTGCATCGATTTCATTAATGTCCATCAGAGCGCCACTGTTGATTTCTCGACAGATATCACATACATTACATGGATTGCCATCCTGCGGGCTGAGGCAGTTGATTGCCTTTGCAAAAATTTTTGCAAGTGAAGTTTTACCGGTTCCACGCGTGCCGGAAAAAAGTAGTGCATGAGAAAAGGTGCCTTCGACAACGCTTTGTTGGAGAGGATAGACAACTTGCTTTTGAGCCACGACTTCATCAAAAGTCTGCGGACGCCACAAACGGTAAAGTGCAAGCTTCTCTTTTTCAGCCACGACGCGTTACCTCTTTCTGAGTGATGAAATGAAATTGAAAAACGGCCGCACCTGAGCCACAGCCGAACCAGGTTTCCCCGCGGCACCTACAGGTGACTGCTTACCGCTGCTTCCCTCCGGACCTGACGGGGTTCACAGGCCTGTATTGCACGGGCCCCGCACTCGGCTGTGACTCACGTACGGCCAATGATGCCAACATGATAACTGACGGATGTCATTGATCCGGTGCATGCTACCAGTCTACCACACGTTGCACCACCTTGAAGAAAAAACAAGTCCCAAAAATCTTTAAATAATTGAAATTTTGCCTTGTCCTGTTTTGGTATTAGATAGAGGAGAGTCCGATATACGGGGCAAATCAAACAGAGCGATAACTGTACACAAAAGACAAAGAGCATCGCGAAGCCGTCCTGTTGTCTATATTTTTCCATATTTTTGACAGTTAAAGGGTGCTAGAGGGAGTTAAAGAGAGTAAGATTTTCTGTTTATGAGGACAGGCTGCTCTATGCTACTTCTATGAAGCTTTACGAGAAACCTTACATTCAAAAATATCTTTGCGGCAAAAGGGCTCTTGATTATTGGAACGTTCCACATATTCGCGGAAATATTGAACTGAACGAAACCGTATTTCCGCAAGAATACGTCCTATTTACAA
>JAAZJV010000097.1 GCA_012800135.1 Clostridiaceae bacterium
TCATTTGTTGATGAATTCATTGATATGCTTGATATAAAAACACCATCTGTTCATCAGTCCGTTGAAAATCTGAGCGGCGGCAATCAGCAAAAAGTCTTGATAGCTCGATGGCTTATGACGCAACCAACTATTTTATTTCTTGATGAACCTACGCGCGGGATTGATGTAGGTTCAAAATCAGAAATTCACCGGCTGATATCAGATTTAGTAGGCGAGGGAAAGAGCGTTGTTATGGTTTCGTCGGAGTTGCCTGAAATCATGGGAATGAGTGACCGTATCGTTGTCATGCATGAAGGCCACGTGACGGGAATCGTCGAAAACCATGAGGATCTGACGCAGGATGAACTCATGCTCTATGCGACAGGCCAAAAAGATCAGTTTAAAAAACTTGATGAAGTTAGCTGACGATGCTAAGCCAAACAGAAGATGCGAAGAGGTTAAAAAATGGAAAGCAACAAGGTAGAAGATAATATTTTAAAAAAGTCCAGAGCCGGAGCAGCCCGTAGAATTATCAGCAAGTACGCGATCGTGTTTGCCCTAATCGGTCTGGTTCTCATTTTAACCATAGTAAGTCCGAGCTTTTTAACGGGCAAGAACTTGTTAAACGTTCTTACACAAAGTTCGATATACGGAATCATGGCGCTCGGAATGACGCTCATTATCATTTCTAAGGGCATAGATCTTGCGGCCGGATCGACTGTCGCTTTGGTCGGCATGGTTGCCGCCAGCTTGGCCCAGACTACCCTTGCGACAACTAAAGTGTTTCCAAATATGGGCGAACTGAACGTCATTGTGCCCGTTTTAGCTGCCATACTTTTAGGCGCCGCAATAGGGGGTATCAATGGATCCTTGATTGCGTATGCAAGCCTGCCGGCATTTATTGCGACGTTGGGTATGCAGACGATTGTGCGCGGAACGGCGCTGATGTATACGCAAGGAAAGCCGATCAGCAATTTCACCGATTCATTCATGTTTATCGGCTCTCGTATAGGCTGGCTTCCCGTTCCGGTTCTAATTTACGCGATCTGTATCGCTGCTACCTGGATACTTCTCGGATACACGCGTTTTGGCAAAAGTGTGTATGCCATTGGCGGCAACATCAATGCCGCTCGCGTTTCCGGCATCAATGTTAAGAGAAACATTGTCCTAATATATGTTTATGCCGGATTCCTCTTTGGCATTGCTTCTCTCGTTTTTGCCGGAAGGGTAGGAAGCGTCCATCCCGGTGCTGCCACCGGCTATGAGCTGACCGCCATTGCGTCAACGACAATCGGAGGTACGAGTCACGCCGGAGGAATAGGAACGGTATGGGGTGCAGTCATCGGAGCGCTTATCCTTGGTGTTTTGAGAAACGGCCTTACTTTGCTCGGCGTACAGGCGTACTGGCAGCAGGTTGTTGAAGGCATTATCATCATCGTCGCAGTCTTTATCGATATGAGGAAGCATGCCGTCAAAAACTAATTAATTTCTTAGCGATTAACTGAAGCAAATAGTTGGTTGGCTAAACTTAGGGACAAAGCCGTTTATTACGAAAACAAATAGCGTTCGGACACGGTGAGCGTTCGCAAACGTTGTGATTATGGTAATAGATGGCTTTGCAACCGAGTTAATTAATTTTAATATATATACATACAGTAAACGTTTGCATAAGCATGTGCAAAGGTCTAATAAATCCTTGAGGAGGTTTAATGTGAAAAAAAAGGAATGGTTGCTGACAGACGATCCCAATATCATGTTTGAAGGTGATAACGAGGTCGGCAGACTCAAAAAAGCAGTTTGGGACATGACCGATGAAGAACTTGATCAGGTTCTGAAAGAGTATGGAATTCCTTCTCCCTCAGAGCTTGGTATCGCGGGAACTTACATTCAAAATACACCGCGAGCAAAGCAAATTGAGAAAAGAAAGAAGAACGACATCGTTTTTATTCCCATAGGGTGTACTGAAAACCACGGTCTTCACGCCAATACGGGACTTGACACGTTTATGGTTACCCAGATTTTGGAAGGTGTGCGCCGTTATACAGCGAAGCAGGGTCGTGAGATCAATCTTGCTTTTTCACCGATTAATTATGGCGGCCATCCGTACCATCATATCGGCATGCCGGGAACCGTCGTTATTCCGAATGAAGTCGTTCAGGAAATGCTTATCTACACGATGCTTGGCCTGTGGAACGACGGTTATCGCAAGATTATTCTTCTCAACAACCATGGACATCTCTGGGTTTTGATTGCCGCGATTCAGGAATTCTGCA
>JAAZJV010000098.1 GCA_012800135.1 Clostridiaceae bacterium
AATCTTCGCCGGTGAGAACGTCTGCCGCTGTACGAAGCGCCGCTTCCATAACGCCGCCCGTTGTGCCGAAGATGACGGCCGCACCTGTGTAATCACCGAGGATGCGATCCGGCTCAGCGTCTTCTAAGTTGTTGAAATCAATGCCTGCTTGTTTGATCATCTGGCCGAGTTCACGTGTTGTGAGTGAATAATCGATGTCGCGAATGCCGTCGACTTCAAGCTCATCACGCGCCGCTTCCGTTTTCTTCGACGTGCAGGGCATGCAGGAAACCGTGACGATTTTCGTCGGGTCGAGGCCTTTGAGCTTCGCAAAGTACGACTTGATGACCGCGCCCATCATATTCTGAGGCGACTTGCAGGTTGATAGGTTGGGCAGAAAATCGGGATGATACATCTCGCAGTAACGAACCCAGCCCGGCGAACACGACGTAATCATGGGCAGGACGCCGCCGTTCAAAATGCGATCGAGCAATTCGTGGGCTTCTTCGCTGATGGTGAGGTCTGCGGCGAAGTTGGTATCGAAGACATAGTCGAAGCCGATTTCTTTGAGAGCCGCTGTCATCTTTCCGGTGACCGGCGTGCCGATCGGCATTCCAAACTCTTCGCCTAGTGACGCGCGCACAGCAGGTGCCGCTTGCACAACAACGACTTTGTCGGGGTCGTCGATGGCATCCCAAACTTCGTCCAGGTAGCGACGTTCGCGCAAAGCTGCCGTCGGGCATGCTTCGATGCACTGACCGCAGTAAACGCAGTTGACATCTCTCATGCTGTAGTCGAAGGCCGGTCCCACTTCAGTGTTGAAGCCGCGGTTCGTGAAGCCTAATACGCCGAGCTCCTGAACTTTCATGCAGGTGCTCACGCAACGTCCGCAAAGAATACATTTGCTTGAATCGCGGACGATGGACGATGACAGCGCGTCGATGGTAACCGGGCGCTTCTCGCCTTCGAAACGAACTCCGCTGATGCCGTACTCTTCACAGAGCGCTTGAAGTTCACAGGTGCCATTGCGGACACAGGTAGGGCAGTTCATGTCGTGGTTGGCGAGGATGAGTTCAAGGTTGCAACGCCTAGCGTTGCGTACGCGCTTCGTGTTGGTGCGTACATTCATGCCTTCCTGAACACGGAGTACACACGTGGCAGGGAGACCGCGCATTGGCGCACCGTTGATGTCGACTTCAGCGACACAAAGTCGGCAGGCAGCGATTTCGTTGATGTCTTTGAGATAGCAAAGAGAGGGTATTTTAATTCCCGCTTTGGTCGCCGTCTGAAGAACTGTATCTCCGACGTTTGCTTTGATTTTTCGGTTGTTGATTGTGATCGTAACCGTGGTGGTATCTTTATGAGTGTCTGACATGGTAAAGGCTCCTCTTAGCGTTTTTTGATAGCGTTGAAACGACAGACGTCGAAACAGGCTCCACAACGGATGCATTTGTCCGTATCGATATAATGCTGCTCTTTCACTCTGCCGCTGATCGCGTCGACGGGGCATGTTTTTTTGCAAAGCGTGCAGCCCTTGCAGTCTTCCGTAATGTAGTATCCTAAAAGATCCTTGCAGACATGGGTGGGACATTTTTTATCGATGACATGTGCTCGATATTCATCCATAAAGTGATGCATCGTTGAAAGAACGGGGTTCGGCGCTGTCTGGCCGAGCGCGCAAAGTGAGGTAAGCTGAATGTTTTCGGCCAGTTCCTCAAGCGCGGTAAGATCGCTTTCTTCGGCTTTGCCGGAGACCATCTTGTCGAGGATCTCAAGCATGCGCTTCGTTCCTTCACGGCAGGGGACACACTGTCCGCAGGACTCGTCGACGGTGAAATCGAGGAAGAACCGCGCGATGTCGACCATGCAGTTGTCCTCGTCCATGACGATCATTCCGCCCGATCCCATCATGGAGCCGAGCGCTGTGAGGTGATCAAAGTCAATGATCTCGTCGAGCGCTTCGGCAGTGAGGCAGCCGCCGGAGGGACCGCCCGTCTGCACGGCTTTGAATTCTTTGCCGTTCGGGCAACCGCCGCCGATATCGTAGATCACTTCACGGAGGGTTATGCCCATCGGGACTTCGACAAGGCCGGTGTTCGCGATTTTTCCGCCAAGCGCGAATACTTTGGTGCCGGGGCTTTTCTCCGTGCCGATGGAGCGGAACCAGTCTGCTCCGTTGCGGATGATCGGTGCGATGTTGGCCAGCGTTTCCACGTTGTTGATGATTGTCGGTTTCCCCCAGAGACCACGGTTTGCAGGAAAAGGCGGCTTATTTCGCGGCATGCCGCGTTTGCCCTCGATGGAGGCAATCAGCGCGGTTTCTTCGCCGCACACAAAAGCGCCTGCTCCGAGACGGAGGCGAATGCTAAAATTGAAGCCGGTTCCGAAGATGTTGTCACCGAGCAGACCGCGCGCAGTGGCCTCATCAATGGCGCGTTGCAAACGTCCGACGGCCGTCGGATATTCGGCACGAACGTAGATCCAGCCTTTGTCAGCGCCGATCGCGTAGCCGGCGATAGCCATTGCTTCCAAAACGGCGTGCGGATCACCTTCTAGGACGGATCGATCCATAAACGCGCCGGGATCACCCTCGTCAGCATTGCAGATGACGTATTTCTGGTCGGCTTCGTTGACAGCGGCAAATTTCCATTTGCGACCCGTCGGGAAGCCGGCGCCGCCGCGGCCTCTAAGGTTAGATGCGGAAATTTCATTAATCACGTCGTCGGGCGTCATCGTCGTCAGCACCTTCGCCAACGCCTGATAGCCGTCGACGGCAATGTATTCCTCAATATCTTCAGGGTTGATGTAACCGCAGTTGTGAAGCACGAGACGTTTTTGTTTTTTGTAAAAAGGCAGGTCATCAAAATGTCGGCAAAGTTCACCGTTATCGTCATAGATGTCCATGCCCTCAAGCCCATAAGCTGTGACGGGTTTGCCGCCGATCAGATGTTTTTCTACGATTTCTTCGGCTTTTTTGGGAGAGACGTGCACATAGGAGACTTTCTCTTTTCCCTGTTCAAAAACTTCGACGATGGGTTCATAGACGCACAGGCCAATACATCCGGCAGGTTCGACAAGGACGTCATCGATGCCGTGTGCCTTCAGAGACTTTTTAAATGCGTCGAGAACGACGTTGGCGCCGGCAGAGATCCCGCACGTTGCCATACCGACGGTCACACGGAAGCGTTTTGGCTTCTCTAAAGTCGTTTTACAAGCATCGCGAAGGAGATTGAGTTGCTCTGGTGTCTCGATCCGCTTGACCGCGGTGGTTGCAGTTGATTCGGACATAAACGTTCCTTTCTATTCTGACAAGCCGTCCTGACGGTCTTGCGCTTTGTATTGAGCGAGAATCTCGGGGATTTGATTGACATCAACCAAGTTGGCATACACTTTGTTATCGATCATCATGGCTGGCGCCAATCCGCAGCATCCGATGCAACGCGCGGCGTTGACCGTAAACAGACGATCAGGCGTCGTCATGCCTACTTCTACCCCGAGTACCTCGAGAACTTTATCTAGTACCTTTTGCGCGCCTTTGACGTAACAAGCTGTACCCATGCAAACCTGAATCTGGTGTTTACCACGGAGTTCAGTCGTGAACTGACTATAGAAAGTGGTAACGCCATAGAGTTCCGCAATCGGGACACCGGTCTCTTTTGAGATAAACTTGTGTACTTCCAACGGCAAATAGCCGAAGAGGCGTTGTGCTTCCTGTAAGGCGATCATTGCGACACCCTGCTTGTTCTTTTCGTCGTGAATAAATGTTCGTAACTCATCATAGCGCGGATCATCGTCCGCGATGGTTTTGATGTGTTCGGGTTGTGCCATTTTTTCTCCTCCTACGGGCGACATGCACCCATTATTTTTAGATCGTTATTAATTTATCTAATCCTACACAATCTTAGCGCATTTTGCTAAGTTTTTCCACGCCAATATGAGGGTATCACGATATCC
>JAAZJV010000002.1 GCA_012800135.1 Clostridiaceae bacterium
GATTGCAGACTTTGAAGGAAGCGGTTGACGCCGCATTTGAGGCATACTCCAAAGAATTCAAGGACTCCATCTATTGCATAGGATCTGTCGTAGGTCCGCATCCGTTCCCTATGATTGTGCGTGATTTTCAACATGTCGTCGGCGTTGAAGCGAGAGAGCAATTCGTCGGCATGACGGGCGAGCTTCCCGATGCGGTCGTTGCTTGTGTTGGCGGCGGTTCCAATTCGATCGGCATTTTCTCCGGCTTTTATAATGACCCGGTTGACCTTTACGGTGTCGAGCCTCTAGGCAAAGGATCAGAGTTGGGTAACCACGCTGCCAGCCTTACCTATGGTGAAGAAGGGGTTATGCATGGATTCAACAGCATTATGTTAAAAGATGAAAACGGCGAGCCTGCTCCCGTATACTCTGTTGCTTCCGGTCTGGATTATACATCCAGCGGCCCGGAGCACGCCTTCCTGCGTGACATTGGCAGAGTAAAATACGATGTGGTGGGAGATGAGGAAGCTATCGACGCCTTCTTTGAGCTCTCGAGAATGGAAGGAATCATTCCGGCTTTAGAAAGTTCTCATGCCGTTGCCTACGCCATGAAGCTTGCCGGAACGATGGGCAAGGGATCTGTGCTTATCAATCTTTCCGGCAGAGGCGATAAGGATATGGATTATATCATTGAGAATTACGGTATCAGGTAAATATAAAGAAAATTAAGAAAAAAAATTACGGTATCAGATATAAAAAGGTGGCGGGAAGAGGGTCGTTTTCCCGCCGCCGTTCATATTTCCGATTTTCTCAAAAAAGAATATTTTATTCTCTCACTGATTTCCGTTTTCTACGTATACGAGCCCGGAAGCACGGTCTCCTCCAACGTTTCGGCATCGAGGAACCGTTCGGTTTCCAGTTCTTCCGCGATCATGTCGGTCAGCGGCGCGAAGGGATCGCCCCAGTCATCGTCGTCACGCCAACATATCCAATCGGCGGCATCGAAGTCGGCAGCGGCGACAGGCGGGTTTGCTTCACGCATGTCCCGGATGTAACAAAAGATATCTTCGCGCATCGCTTCATCAAAGTACAGCTCAATCTCATCGTTGCTGTTGCCGCAAACTCGAAGGCTGCCTGCTGCGCTTTGGGTCACAGATGTAACTTTTTTCCATAGGATCGCATTTCGATCCAGGGGCGCGGCTCGGTATTCTGTTCCCTCAATGGCCTTATAGCCGACGCGAAATCCGGTCAGCTTGTTTAGCAGATCTTTCTTAGGAACGCGCTTTTCGCGCTTGACGAAAACGCCCAGTTCATTCATCACGTATTCCGCAACGATGAGAGGCGTTTCTCCTGGCGGACTTATCTGTGCTGTCCATGTTAACTGCTCCATGCTTTGTCCTCCTTTTGACAGAATCCAAACCATCCACGACAGGCATCCTTTGGAAAAGATGTACTATAAATAATTGAGTGCACCGCTCATCTTTGGGTGCACCCAATTATTTGAAAGTTTTCAGTATCTATTAATAAAAATAATCGGAAAAACCATCAATTGAAGTCGCTAAAGGCGCCGTCCGCCAAAAGTACAACGTTTCCTCGCCATTCTTTTTCGCCATTATTGACGTAAAGGTAGGTGCCGTCGGGAATAACGTAAAACTTGTTGCCGAAACTGTCTCCTTTGGCAATTTCGTCAATCATATTCATCCCGTCTACTTCGACGTCCTTTAGGATCTGCGAATGCGGAACCACTCTTTCTTCTACCAGACCGAGACCAGGCAGGAAACGCTTGTAATCGGGATCAATCGCTTCTCCTTGTTCTTCCGGCAAGGCATACACTTCTTCAGCCATATTCATGGATCCTGCGCTTATACCCATAATGACCTTGTTGTAGTTTGCTAAAAGAGCTTTTAGATTAATTTCTTGGAAAAACTTGTTCTGAGTAGGGACGTGGCCGCCAAAGAGAATAATGACGTCCGCCTTGTCGATCAGGTTCTTGGCCTCTTGGCAATTTCTTCTGTCCAAAAAGACCATTTCCTTGATGGTAAAATCTTTCTCAAGAAAAGAATTTTTGGTCAGCTCCAACATCTGGTCATTCATTTCGCTATTATCAGGATCAGCAGCAATAATTAAGTAGTTGCTTGCTTCATTCTTTGTATCTTCGCGAAGTGAATCTAAGAGTCCGTTTTCAGGATTGAGGGCTGTTAAGTCCGGAGTAAAAAGATTGCTCGTCAAGTAAATAATCATGGGGTACCTCCTTTTAGTAAAAACACATATTAATTGAATTTTATTCAACTGTTTTAATTATAACATTCTAAGATAAGGGCGATTTAGCCGATCTTAGTCATTTTTTCTTTGCGTAATCATTTCGTCAAATGTTTCTTTGGTGAGATAAATTCCTGTGTTTTCATTTTCACCGAGATTGATGACACAATCGAAAAGATTACTCATGTCTCCCGCCTTTTGGATTAAGCCGCTCCAGTCGTCGCCCATGGTTTCTTTAAAGCGTTTCCAATCAGTATACATTTTGATGGCCTGTCGGTCATATTTTCCATTGATGATGGAAAATATCATCTTACCGTCTTTTTTGAAAATCCCTTTACCTGTCTCATCCTCACTAATAAATTCGCCATCATATTTCATGGGAACAAGGAGGTTTGCCTTCGGCAACTCTCTGCCGATCATGTCAGAATAGAAAGCGAATAGGTTTTTTTCACTCTCGGTTTCAACGGAATGCATTTGTCCCGACAACAATATCCAGCGCATCAAATCAGGATTCATTACCGGCCTGTTGATCATCGGAATATTGCTGAAATCCGGTCTAGCAACAATCCTTTCTGCATTTATGACGACTCTGTCAAGATTGACGGCTATACCGCAGGCTCCGTTAAGGTAAAACGTTGTACCTAAAAAGCTTTCGATTTCCTTATTGTTTTCATTGTTGATTTCACGGACATCAAAGAATTCCGTTGGCAATTTTCTGCTTAAGAAATCATGGAAAGCCTTGGTGATGAGCATAATATTAGGTTCTGTGAGAAAAGATGTGCCGTCCTCTTGCCGAATGATTTGCGTAAAAAGATGCGGTTCATTTGTTCGTTTGTTATACACACAGTAGATGCTTTTAGCGGATAGAAGTTTATTTACGAGCAGATTGACGAAATTGACCTCAGCCTTTTGATTCAGCCTTATCCTTTCCGCATCTTGATTCTGTCTTTCCTTTTTGTGCGCAATATAAAAACTGAAAATCTCTTGACAGTCCGTGAGGCTTAGCTTATCAGCATCCTCAGGCTTATAGACCAAATCTGAATGAGGTACATAGACATTAGTAAGAGCGTCTAGATAACCGTCGTTCACACTTGTTGCGGCAGCATTGCGGGTAAATAACACTGTCCCGCATTTTATCGGCAGTTTTCGCACATTTTCAAGTAAGATGTTTACATTGCAATGGCTTGCCGTTTGAGCCATTTCTCCGTTATCTTGTTTAATAGCGATCACAACAGAGAGGGTAATATCGGCATCGTCATCGCCAAAATTGGTTATGTAAACAGCATCGCCTACCGTGACTGTCCCAATAACCCTTCCGTACACAAACACATTTTCCGAATTGTTGACAGGGAAGACGTATCTGACGCCAAGCACAAAACCGCTTTGCTTCGCTTCTCTCTCGTTTCGCACATCATTTGGCTTTGCCGAATTCGTTTCTTTCTTTTTCGAGAACAAATTTAATAAACCCATAGTTCGCATTCAGCGGCACATGAAGCGGTGACGATACCATCGGTACGCTCTATAAACGGTTAGCGTTCTTCGCGGTAATAGTTATATCCCGTACTTGCCGGCTGAGCATGTTCCTTGCTCTGTCTGATACTCGTCAATATGAGGACGATGATCGTGGCCATGTAGGGGAACATCATGTAGATTTCTCTTGGCAAACCGGGGATCGGGATGCGCATGTACATCACTGACAATCCGCCAAAGATGATCGATGAATAAATGGCGCGGAGCGGGCTCCATGTGGCGAAGATAACGAGCGCGATGGCGAGCCACCCGTAGCCGCTGACGCAGTTGGGTTGCCAGACACCCTTCTGGCTAACCATTGACATGCACAGGCCGCCCAACCCGCAGAGTCCTCCGCCGATGGTGGTTGCGGCATACTTATACCGAGTGACATTGATGCCGGCGCTGTCGGCCGTACCGGGGTTCTCTCCTACGGCACGAAGCGACAACCCTTTTCTCGTTCGATTTAAGAACCAGCCTAAGATGATTGCGATGATGAGCGCGAAATAAACGAGCCAGTTGTATCTGAAGAAAAGTGTTCCGATTACAGGAATTTCTGCTAATTTGCCAAAGTCGATATTGCTAAAGACGCCTTTTGTCTCCCGACCTACGGCGACGAATCCGCCGGCTTTATTGCTCAAGACTTCACCGAAAAATCTTGCGAAACCTGTGCCGAAGATGGCAAGAGTCAGGCCTGTTACGTTCTGATTGGCACGCAATGAGACGGTTAAAACGGCATATATGAGTCCGCTGATGCATCCCATAAGAAAAGCGAAAATGACAGCCGCAATGAGCGGGATGATTCCTCCGACCCCAAACCATTGTTCGGTAAACCAAGCTCCGGCAAGTCCCGCGATGGCGCCCATGTACATTTGTCCTTCAACACCGAGGTTGAGGTTACCCGACTTCTCTGTCAGGATCTCTCCGCTCGTCGCGAGGAGAAGAGGCGTGCCTGATAGAACCGCGGCATTGATCCAGTTGATGATGACCATCAATACTTTCATTCGGCGACCTCCTTTTGTTCAAGGTGGGAGACGTTACGTTTACCTCTAAAGACGAGCTTATATTCGATAAAGAATTCACAGCCCAGCATGAAGAATAGAATCAAACCTGTCAAGAGATCAGCCACTGATGCAGGTATACGCATCGTAGACTGAATGAATAGTGAGCCTTTTTGGAGCATGGCGATAAAAATGGAAATCGGAACCATAACAAATGGATTGAGCTTTGCAAGCCATGCGACTGTAATCGCAGTAAAGCCTACGCCGCCGGCTGATGTCTCCGTCAACGTATGATTCGCGCCTGCCACCTGCAAGTAACCGACGAATCCAGCAAGGGCTCCCGATACGAGGAGTGTACGGATCTGGATCCATGTTGTGTTCATGCCGGCATAACGCGCGGTGTTCATCGAGTCGCCGACGACGGAGATCTCAAATCCGTGCTTTGTCCTCGTTAAGTAGAAGTAGGCGATGACCGCGATGATGAGAGCAAAGATCCATCCGATATGCACGCCGAACAATCGAGGCAACTCCACTTTGCCATCTGTGAAGGTGGAAAAGTCGATAATTTTCGGATATGAGCTGTCCGGATGCTGCCACGTACGGAGTGATTGCAAATATACGACGTACTGAATGGCAATGTAGTTAAGCATCAAGGTGAATAACGTTTCGTTCGTTCCCCATTTTGTTTTAAAGAAAGCCGGTAAAAATCCGAACAACGCGCCGCCGATCAGCGCACAAATGACCATGATGAGATGGAGTGGAAGTCTGGGAATGTAATTGCCGTTGTTGATCGAGTGAATGACGATATAAGAGCAGGCAACGGCTCCGGCAAGAATTTGTCCTTCGGCACCGATGTTCCAGAATTTCATCTTAAAGGCGAATCCGACGGCAACACTGGTGATCAGGAGCGGGATCGCGATCCGAACCGTTTCAGCGGAGGCGATCTTTGTGCCGAATGACCCGACGGCCATGTCTCGGTAGGCAATAATCGGGTTTTTCCCAACTGCCAGAAGCATTAACGCGCCGACGAGTAAAGCCAGAATGAAACCGAGGATGTAGACAATTGCCTTGTGTCTCGTTGTGACAACGCCGCGTTTTTTCATGCGCACCAAGGGTTCTTTCATTACAGGACGCATGTCCTGCGCGGGCGGGCAGGGAATATCGGGCTGATCCTTAGCGTTTACTTTGTTGATCTTTTGATCCGTCATACGGCGTCAGCTCCTTTCACATTGTCGATCGACTGTCCGAGCATAAGGAGTCCAATGTCTTGCTTTGAAGTGACGCGCGGGTCGACGATGCCGGTCACACGACCGCTGCTCATGACGAGTACTCTGTCGGAAATCTCCATTAAAACATCGAGATCCTCTCCGACAAAAATAACGGCGGTACCTTTTTCTTTTTGTTCATTTAACAAGTTGTAAATCGTATAAGAAGAATTGATATCAAGTCCGCGAACAGGGTAAGCGACCATCAGAAGCCGCGGCGCGGTGTCGATTTCTCTGCCGACGAGAATTTTCTGAACGTTGCCTCCCGAAAGTTGCCGGATGGGGGTGAAGACGTCGGGTGTAACAATCTGAAGTTCCTCCACGAGTCGTTCGGCTATTTGACGCGGTGATTTGCGGTCGACGAAGAATCCCTTTTTCTCACGGTAATGTTTCAACATAATGTTGTCGACCATATCAAGAGAGGGAGCGAGCCCCATACCGAGACGATCTTCAGGAACAAAAGCGAGCGCAATGCCTTTTTTTGCAATCGTGTGAGGATTGAGTCCGACGACGTTCTCATCAACCTCGTAACCGTCGACAATATTCCTGTAAAGGATAGAGCCGCCTATGACGGGGTAAAGACCGGCAATCGCCTCACAGAGTTCTCGTTGTCCGCTTCCTGAAATGCCGGCAATACCGAGGATTTCGCCTCCGTTCGCCTCAAAAGAGACATCATCAAGTGCCTTGGTACCTTCTTGATTAAGCGCGGTCAACGACTGAACCATGAGGATTGGCTCGACGTTTGTTGGGGCGGGGCGATCGATGGCAAGCGAAACGGAGTGACCGACCATCATGTCCGTCAGCGACTGGATGGTTGCGTCTTTTGTATGAACAGTATCAATGTACTCGCCTTTCCGAAGAACGGTGACTCGGTCGGAGACGGCGAGCACTTCGTTCAGCTTATGAGTGATGAGTATGATTGACTTTTGATCTGCTTTCATGGCGCGCATGATCTCAAACAGTTTGTCAGTTTCTTGCGGCGTCAGTACGGCGGTCGGTTCATCGAGGATAAGAATATCGGCGCCCCTGTAGAGAGCCTTGATGATTTCGACCGTTTGTTTTTCTGAGACGGACATGTCGTAGATTTTTTTCTCAGGATCAATCTCAAAACCGTATTGATCGGCGATTTCTTGGACGTGTTTGTATAGGGCGCGTCGGTTGATTGTCGTTTTCCCTGGAAGCCCCAACACGATGTTCTCCGCCGCGGAGAAGACTTCAACCAGTTTAAAATGCTGGTGAACCATGCCTATATTGAGATCGAAGGCATCCTTCGGTTGGCGGATGGTAACGTGTTTGCCGTTGACGAAAATATCTCCGGCATCGGGGAAGTATATGCCGGCGAGTATGTTCATGAGGGTAGTTTTACCGCTGCCGTTTTCGCCTAGTAGTGAGAGAATCTCACCACGCTTTAGTTCGAAATGGACATCTGAGAGTGCCTGAACGGTTCCGAAACTCTTACAGATATGCTGCATCTGAATGACATTCTCATTAATTGCCGGTTTCGCATCTTGCATAAAGTTCCTCCATCCGACCTGTTTCTTCTTTTAAGTCTATCAGAAACTCAAGAAGACTGACCGGCATTCAAAAAAATCGCCGAAACGCGTACTGAGTCTTTTTACATCCCATTCATCATGGGAACTCGAATCGCGCTTCGACGATGGACACGATAGACACGTTGAGAGCACATCGTGTCAAGCGATGTGCTCATCACGTAGTTTTGCGACTAATCTTGTTCCGACACGATAATGCCTTCAAGGATGTACTCCCACGAAGGAGCAGATGCCGGTTCGATAAATGTCTCGCCCTCGGCGACGACAGTCTTACCATTGACATCGACGAGCGGACCCGTGAAGACGTCCCAGTCGGTCTCAACGATCTTTTTGCGGGCTTCTTCAATCTTATCAGCCGTTCCGGGGGCGACAATCGCTTCGTTCAACGGTGAAACGTCACAGACGCCTTCCGCAAGACCCTCGCCCCAATC
>JAAZJV010000099.1 GCA_012800135.1 Clostridiaceae bacterium
AATGAGCGAATACGAATTTCCGGATTTTTGTGACTAAGGTTATTCTCTAAAAACGGCAAAAAATCAAGACTACGACTAATTCCTAAAACATCAATAAAGTAATATTGGTACTCTTCAGGAAAATCATTCATGTGATGAGTCAATTTTTTAAGAATATCCGAGTTAAAGCCGATCAATAATTTTTTATATTCATATTCAGAGAGTTTGATTGATAAGTTTGCAAATTCTTTTACAAAGTTTGCTTCATCAAATGCAGATTGAATAACCAACAGCTGAAAACGCTCCTCCGGAGACAACTTGGCTCTTTTTTCCAGTTTCTCACATTCATCAGCTAAGGAATCTATTCCAAAACTAATGATCCGGTACAAAGCATTCATTCTTAGGCTCCATCTCTTACTGAAAAGGAGACCTAAATAATACTGTCTTAAATATTTGTTGGAATACTTACGGATTTTCTCCTTAATTGATGGATTGGACACATTTTCTACATAGGCAAGAAAAATGACCTCTATGGCTTTAATTTCAATGTTGTCATTAGGTATAAGTTCTTGCGGCAGAGGAATTTCATCGTTGAGATACTGGTACCATAGGTTTTGTTTGTTTTCAATATATATATGAATTTTTTCAGCAACAGCTTTTTCTTTAGCATTATTAAGCACAATATAGATGCTTATCATCACAAGTATTAGAAACAAAGCTCCAATCCCTTTAATTATAGAACCAATGGCTATTCCTATCATGACCATAGCCTCTCAAGGGTTCTTTTAATTTCTACTTCTAGTAAACGTAAATTAAAGGGTTTAATAAAATAACTGTCCGCGCCACTTTCATAAGCATAAATCATGTCTTCTTCTGAGCTTCCTTTGGTCATCATGAAGACAAAGAGTCTTCTATTATTAGGCAGCATGCGCACTTTATGCAATACATCCAATCCGCTTTGACGAGGGAGAATATCGTTCATGATTATAATATGGATATGACTGGAAAGGTACCAATTAGATTCCAAGAATTCATAGCCGTCTTGAAATTCTTTTATATCTGTTTCAAAATGTCCCAAGTCTAAATTTTCTAGAGTTCGATGAATCACATTGCGGAAAACAGCATTTTCTTCCAAAATGCTAACTCTAATGATTTCCGTAGGTCTTTTTTTAAAGGTCGTTATATACTCAATCTGCTCAGGACCCTTGATCAAGCTTTCTTCTAAGGCCAACATGCCCTCTGCGAGCACTTCTTCAAAAGTGCCTTCATCGTTGCCAATTTCCGCTACACTGGCAGAAAATAAAAGCTCATAATTCTCAAGTTCAGGAATCCCTTTATCTTTTATTATCATGTTCATGCGGCGAATAAAGGCAGCAGCCTCCCGTTCGCCACTTTGGGATAAAACAATAAACCATTTTGGTTGGCCGGTTAATTTGAAAACGAAATCGTACTTTCTTGTTTCATTTTTAAAAAAATTAGTTATTCTTTCTTCTATCTTCGGCATCTTTGCTATTTCGAAATTATCGACATTATAAAGACCTGGGAAAACAACAGTAATCGCAGTTCTGGAACGCACTACATTCGCCCTTAGCGCGTTAACAAACTCCTTCGTTGTTACCGGATACTCAAATTCAAATGAATAATCACTAGCCACAAAGCCATCTCCTTAAGTTAATGGTGTCACACAAAGTATAGCCGAGAAATAAAAAGCCTGTTTGACGCATCCTATCCAAATTCGTCAAACGGCGTCTATCCTTTTTTGGCAAGAAATTGTTCCAGAGCTTCCGAAGAAAGAGGCCTCGAGAAATAATATCCTTGTATTTCATCGCAGGCTATGCTTCTCAGAAAATCTGCTTGCTCTTTTGTTTCCACACCTTCAGCAGTAATACCCGCCTGAAAGATTTTAGCTAATAGAATAATAATTTCCGTTATAGGAGCTACTTTTCTTTCCAAGTCCATATAGTCAATAATGTCTTTGTCTATTTTAATTCTGTCAAAAGGAACAAACTTCAATCGATTTAACGATGAGTACCCTCTGCCAAAATCATCTATCGCAATATTGATTCCCAGCTCTTTCAAGTGATGCAGTTTATCAATTGTATCCTGAAGATTTTCAGAAAGTACGCTTTCCGTAATTTCAAGTTCAATATACTTCGGATCTATCCTGCTTTCCTCAATAACCTTTGAAAAATCAAGGATAAAATCTTCTCCTTGGAATTGTACAATCGATAAGTTTACGGAAATGCGAAGAGGTGGAAATCCCTTTGCCACAAGACTGTTATGCTCTTTCAACGCTTGTTCCAGTACCCACAGTCCTACATCATAAATCAGTCCCGTTTGCTCAAGTATGGGGATAAATCGATCAGGCGGTATTCTTTTGTTGCCGTCAATCGTCCACCTGAGCAAAGCTTCTATTCCGACCGTTTTTCCCGTATCACAGCTAATCTGAGGTTGAAACTCTAAGAAGAATTCTCCGTTTTGTAATGCTTTAAAGAGTCTATTCGTGAGTATGGTGTTTTCCGCAATATTTCTCTCTAGTCGTTCCCTATAGAAAACAATCTTTTCATTAGTGCCTTTTGCTTCATATCCCGCTAAATCCGCATTCTTCAAAAGAGAATCCGCATCCTGTCCATCATCCGGATACACGGATATGCCTATGCGGATAACAACAAATAGTGCTTCTATTCCTACCTCCGTTGATACGGGATGGGAAAAAGAAGCAATGATTTTCTTCGCACACTTCTCTATCTGCTTTGAATCTCCCACAAAAGGCAGAACAATCACAAATTTCCCTTCTCCTGATCTTGCGATTTTACAATGTTCATTCATTAAATTCTTGAGAATTGCCGCAGATTGTATCATGACCTGTTCCCCGATACTATGACCGAAGGTGTCCTTAATCATCCTTAGGTTCTCAAGTTCTATATCAAAGATTGCTATTTTCTCCGGTCCTGATCTGTCAAGGATCATTTGATCAAGTCTGTGTTTCAGCATATTTCTGTTCGCCAATTTTGTTGTTTCATCAAAATAAGCGAAATCATACAGCATCTCTTCGTATAGGGTCTTCTTCCTTGAGTCTCCCAATATATTCGCTAATATTTTTAAAAAGTTTAGTCGGCTTTCTCTGAAAATTATGTCGCTCCGATCAAAGTATTCAACGACAAGCATTCCTATTAAATCATTACCTACTTTGATTGGCAGCGCAAAGAATGAGAGTACGCTTCTAGACACGAAAAAGTCTTTTTGCTCTCCGGATTCATCATTGGAAAGATTTTCGATGTCCTCACACATTATTGGCATATCCCGATCGATGAGAGCTTTTGCCGTGGGTAACGTTGCCGTCTTAACTTTCATTCCCTGATGATAGGGAAAAGATTCGCCCTTAGCATCTTTCACACAAGTATTGAGAAATGTAACTTCTTCATAATCCTCGCTGAATTCGGCTAAATAGGCATGATCAAATTCAAGAATTTCGTCCGCAAATTCGAACATTTCATCAATTTTTTCTTTTGCGTTTTCGTTGTTAACCGAAATAAAACTGGAAGAAATTCTTTCCAGAACTTCCTGCTCTCTTGCAAATCTTTGATACCCCTCTATCTTTGAAGCATATTCGTTTGTCAGATATCTTACAGTAACGAAAGAAAGTACAACAATAATTATTCTTGTCGCGTACTCATTCCCATTGATAATGACAGGAACTTCAGGATAGATGATCCAGAACACAATTTGAATAACAACGATTGCCGCAGCAAAAACATAAGCTTGGAAACCGCTGTCAAGAATGACGGTCCATAAAAGAAAGAGTATATATACCGCCCATATTGTTGTCGCTCCCGTCTTAACATTTGTTGCCAAAAAATAAGCCATCGCCAACACGCTTACGATCAGGAATAAGTTATTCTGTGTTGAGCGCTTTTTTGCAATTAGCGGTATAAACCTAACAAATATTGCACTCAACATCAATAATGCGGCAAGTAATAACTCGTTGATTAATTTCCCCTTCATTCCGAAATAACCTACAAAAAAGGATAATACAGAACCAGCCTCAAACACGACCGTTACCATTTGAAACAATCGCACTCGGTCGCTATCATGCAATTCGAAAGCTTCCCGACTCACGATTACTGGCCGTCTCCTATCAAGTAACAACCCATATTTTTTCGATGCCATAAACATCATTGTCACGGGAATGATCATGAATATCGTCGTCATTTTTGGAAACGCTTCTGTTCCGAGGATGTCAGGCATAATATCTGTGAGCATTCCCAATAAAAACGTCGCAGGTATAGATATTAAAAGAACTGTTGTCTGTCTCCTTAGAAGGGTATTCGGTTTAAATTTTCTCCAAAGACGAAAAATCAATATGATACTTATCGCCGAAAACAGAATAGGGTATACGTTTAACCATATTTTTCCGGCAGTAAGAGGGAGCTTGTTTACCCAACCGAAATCGGTCCATATCAACTTATACTGTTTCTTCCCAATAATTCCGAAGGGCGCATATAGAATAAAATTAATCACAGAGGGAAAATAAAGCAGAACGTACATAA